>NZ_AQOQ01000002.1:0-215458 GCF_002888555.1 Alcanivorax sp. MD8A
GGATGGACAACATAGAATCTCCTACGGAAGGGACTTTTCTGTGGACGATTCCCGTTAATCCGCGATGAACCAAAAGACAAGGCCGCGCCCAATCATTCGGGCGCGGCCTTGTCGTTTCCGCCAGCACGGGCTTCCCCGCGTAGCTATTCACTCTTCACTGTTAATTGTTAACTACTTTTATTCCGTGTCCTCGATGCTCAACCCGCGTGTGGCGATATCCAGGCTTGAGGCATCGGTTTCGTTGCCAAGCTTGATCATCAGGCGCAGATCGTTGGGCGAGTCGGCGTGGAGCATGGCGTCTTCGTAGGTGATTTCGCCGGCGGAATAGAGGTCATACAGGGCCTGGTCGAAGGTCTGCATGCCTTGTTCGCGGGATTTGCTCATCAGCTCCTTGAGCATGTGCACTTCACCCTTGCGGATGTGGTCCTGCACCAGCGGCGTGCCGAGCAGAACTTCAATGGCCGCGCGGCGGCCCTTGCCGTCCGGGGTGGGGATCAGCTGCTGGGCAACAATGCCTTTCATGTTCAGTGACAGGTCCATCCACAGCTGGTCGTGCATATCGGCCGGGAAGAAGTGAATGATCCGGTCCAGCGCCTGGTTGGCGTTGTTGGCGTGCAGGGTGGCCAGACACAGGTGACCGGTTTCGGCGAAGGCGATGGCCTTGTCCATGGTTTCCCGGGTGCGGATCTCACCAATCAGAATCACATCAGGCGCCTGACGCAGGGTATTCTTCAACGCCACTTCAAAGCTGTCGGTGTCGATGCCCACTTCGCGCTGGGTCACGATGCAGCCCTGATGCTGGTGAATGAATTCGATGGGGTCCTCGATGGTGATGATGTGACCCTTGGAATTCTTGTTGCGGTGGCCAATCATGGACGCCAGCGAGGTGGATTTACCGGTACCGGTGGCACCCACGAAAATCACCAGGCCACGCTTTGTCATGGCCAGTTCCTTGATCACCGGCGGTAAACGCAGGTCATCCACATTGGGGATCTTGGTTTCAATACGCCGCAGCACCATGCCGACCAGGTTGCGCTGGTAAAAGGCCGAGACCCGGAAACGGCCAATGCCGCGGGCGGAGATGGCGAAGTTACACTCGTGGTGTTCAACGAAATCCTTGCGTTGTTTTTCGGTCATCACGCCGAACACGATATCCCTGGTCATGTCCGGGGTCAGGGCGTTTTTGGTCACCGGCAGAATCTTGCCGTGGACTTTCATGCTGGGGGGGACGCCGGCGGTAATGAACAGGTCGGAACCGCCTTTCTGGACCATCAGTTTGAGGAGCTCTTCGAATTCCATGGTGACATCTCCTCGTTAGATCGAGTCCGGGCTCTTGGCTTTTTCGCGGGCCACTTCCCGGGCCACCAGCCCCTTCTGCACCAGACCCTGCAGGCACTGATCCAGGGTTTGCATGCCCAGGGCGCCGCCGGTCTGGATGGCGGAGTACATCTGCGCGACCTTGTCTTCACGGATCAGGTTACGGATTGCGGGGGTACCGATCATGATTTCGTGGGCGGCCACCCGGCCGCCGCCATTCTTCTTCATCAGGGTTTGTGACACTACCGCCTGAAGGGATTCGGACAGCATGGAGCGCACCATGGCCTTTTCTTCGGCGGGGAAAACGTCAACAACCCGGTCAATGGTCTTGGCGGCTGAGGTAGTGTGCAGGGTGCCGAACACCAGGTGCCCGGTTTCCGCCGCGGTGAGTGCCAGGCGGATGGTTTCCAGGTCCCGCATTTCCCCTACCAGAATGATGTCCGGGTCTTCCCGCAGGGCCGAGCGCAGGGCTTCGGCGAAGCCCAGGGTGTCACGGTGGACTTCCCGCTGGTTCACCAGGCATTTCTTGGATTCGTGTACGAATTCGATGGGGTCCTCGATGGTGAGGATGTGCTCGTAACGGGTGTTGTTGATGTAGTCGAGCATGGCCGCCAGTGTTGTGGACTTGCCGGAGCCGGTGGGGCCGGTGACCAGCACAATGCCACGGGGGAACTCGGAGACCTTCTGGAATACCTTGCCCATCCCCAGGTCTTCCATGGTCAGTACCTTGGAAGGAATGGTCCGGAATACCGCACCGGCACCCCGGTTGTGGTTAAAGGCGTTGACCCGGAAACGGGCTACACCGGGAACCTCGAAGGAAAAGTCGGTCTCGAAGAATTCCTCGAAGTCCTTGCGCTGCTTGTCGTTCATGATGTCGTAGATCAGCGCGTGGACTTCCTTGTGCTCCATGGCCGGCAGGTTGATGCGGCGAACATCGCCGTCAACGCGGATCATGGGGGGCAGACCTGCGGACAGGTGAAGATCAGAGGCGCCGTTCTTGGCGCTGAAGGCGAGCAGCTCGGTAATATCCATGGTGTGTACTTGCTGTTATGGCGTTGTAAAGGGTGCCTTGGGCGGCCCTTTGTTATTATGTTGGCTCCCGATTGGCCGGGAGCCTCAGAAAATCGTCGCATGCCTAAAGTAACCCGACCTTTTGAGGCGTTCAAGAAACCGTGTGGTGAATTGTCGGCTGGTACCTGCCTGCCGCCAGACGGCTCAACCGCTGCCGCTGGCCCTTTTTGCCCCAACTGACCGAGCGAACATGACGGAACAGACCCCACTGCAAGAGATTGAACACGCCCTGCAGGACGCCTGTGAACAGGCCGGGCGACCCCGGGAGCAGGTACAGCTGCTAGCCGTCAGCAAGACCCGCAGTGCTGATGAGCTGGCGGTGTTGGCGGACCAGGGCCAGTGCCATTTCGGCGAAAACTACCTCCAGGAGGCGCTCGACAAGATGGATGCCTTGGCGGAGCGAGGGTTGGTATGGCACTTCATCGGCCCGATCCAGTCCAACAAGACCCGTGATATCGCTGCCCGGTTTGACTGGGTGCACTCCGTGGACCGCCTCAAGGTGGCGCGCCGTTTGAGCGAGCAGCGCCCGCAGACGTTGCCCCCCCTGCAGGTCTGTATACAGGTGAATGTGGACGACGAAGCCAGCAAAAGCGGGGTGCCCCTGGAGGGCGTGGCCGAGCTCGCGAAGGCCATTGTAGACCTTCCGAACCTGACGCTGCGCGGCCTGATGGCGATCCCCCGGGCGGACAGTGATGACAACAACCGGGCGGCTTTCCGACAGCTCGCCATGACACTGTCACAATTGCGCAATACAATGCCGGCCCTCGACACGCTCTCCATGGGCATGAGTGCGGATTTTGGGGTGGCCATCGAAGAAGGCGCCACCCTGGTTCGCCTGGGTACGGCCCTGTTTGGCCCCCGCCCGGCCCGCTAGCTTTGGCGTGTCGCTTGCGCGACAACTACAGGACAACGCAGTTATGGCACAGCAACTGATCGGTTTTATCGGTGCCGGCAACATGGCAACCAGCCTGGCCGGTGGCATGGTGGCGAAAGGAATTCGCCCGGCCCGAATCTGGATGAGCGACCCGTCAAAGGATCGCCTCGACGAAGTGGCCCAGCTACACCGGGTACACGTGAGCGCCGACAACCGGGATGTGCTCAGCCGTGTGGATGTGCTGGTGCTGGCTGTGAAACCACAGATGATGCAGGAGGTTTGTGAGAACCTGCGTGATCTGATCGCCGATCGCCAGCCGCTGGTGATCTCCATCGCTGCCGGTATCACCGTGGCCAACCTGAAAAGCTGGCTAGGCGAGACCCCGGTGGTGCGTTCCATGCCCAACACGCCCTCACTGGTACAGGCAGGGGCCACCGGGCTGTTTGCGGCAGCCGGTGTCAGCGATGAACAAAAAGCCATGGCCAAGGAAATCCTGGGCTCTGTGGGTCTGACCTTCTGGTTCGACGAAGAAAAAGAGCTGGATGCGGTGACGGCCGTGTCCGGGTCTGGCCCGGCTTATTTCTTCTTGCTGATGGAATCGCTGATCGAAGCGGGCAAAGCCCAGGGACTGGATGCCGCCACCGCTCGTCAGATGGTGCTGCAGACCGCCTGGGGGGCCGCTCAGCTGGCCATTACCAGTGAAGTCGGCCCGGATGCCCTGCGCCAACAGGTCACCAGCCCGGGCGGGACCACGGCCGCTGCGCTGAACGTATTTGAGGAAGCGGGTTTCCGCGAGCAGGTTCAGGCCGCCGTCGCCGCCGCGCGGGAGCGGTCAGAAGAGTTGGCCGGGTAAAAAGCAGCTACGAGCTGTGAGCTACCAGCTACGAGGCGCGGGAAGAGGTGTCAATTTTCGACCCCTGTGCCCGCGCCTTATCGTTTGAGTGCGGGAATGGCATTGGGTTAAAGGATGGCTGTGGCGCGTCTTTTTCTCGCAGCTCATAGCTCATAGCTGACAGCTTGATTTTCCCCCGTCTTGCCCCAAACTCTACCCCCTGTTGCGACCAACGGAGTGATCCATGAACCCCCAGGGTGCCCTGATTTATCTGCTGGACTTTGCCTTCAGCGCCTACATTTTTATTGTGCTGACCCGGTTTGTGCTGCAGTTGGCGCGTGCCGATTTCTATAACCCGATTTCCCAGTTCGTGCTCAAGGCGACCAACCCGTTGCTCAAACCCCTGCGCCGGATTATCCCGGGGTATGGTGGTCTGGACGTGGCTTCGCTGGTGCTGGTGGTGGCACTCATTATTCTCAAGGCACTGGTCATTCTTGGCATCCAGGTGGGCGGATTCCCCAGCGGTATCGGGGGGCAGTTGGTGCTCTATGCCCTGCGAGAGCTGGCCAGCGTGATTCTCAACTACGTGTTCTGGGCGGTGCTGATCCGGGTCATCCTTAGCTGGGTAGCGCCTGACCCCTACAACCCGGTGGTGCGGATCATTGTTCAGATTACGGAGCCGGTGATGGCTCCCGTGCGCAAGTTGCTGCCGCCCATGGGGGGCTTTGATCTGAGCCCGCTGGTGGTACTGCTGGGGATTCAATTGCTGCAGATCCTGTTCCGATTGCACTGATTTTCCGGAAAAAGTTGCAGAAAAGGCGCCGATGGCGCCTTTTTTGTTTCAGTGGCCTGAAAATGCGGACCAGTGATATGCATCTTTTTCATAACTCCTTTTTACTTGCGCCCCCGTCAATGGGATAACTATCAGGGAAGCGTAATGCAACAGGAGAGGCGAGGCATGGATGACCGTCGCGACTTCAGTGTCACCAGTCTTCGGGAATTACACCGGTTGGCACTGGAGGATCATCAGGATCTGGGCAGCCTGTACCAGGCTTACCTGAAGGCCGGCTGTGACCTGCTCGGGTTGTCTGTCGGTATCGTCAGCCGGATCCAGAATCAGCAGTATACGGTGCTGGCCGTAGATGCCGAGGCGGGTGGAATCCAGGTGGGCGATGTCTTCTCGCTGGGTGATACCTACTGCTCAAGAGTGATTCACAAGCAGGGGACTGTTGCCCTGCATCATGTGGGCGCGTTGGAAGATATGCGCAGCCACCCGGTCTATGTGGGCATGGCGCTGGAATCCTATATTGCCGCGCCAATCCATGTGGCCGGCAAGGTATTTGGCACCCTCAATTTTAGCGACCCGGCGATTCGCCCTTTTCCGTTCACTATCGAAGAAATCGAGTTCCTTGAACTGATGGCTCAGTCGATAGGGCTTGCGGTAGAACGAGCCAGCCTGCGTCGTCAGCGAGAAAAAGCCGTCCACGAGATGGAGCAAAGCGTGGCGCTGTTTGAAGGGGCCTTTCGGTTTGCGGCGATTGGCATGGCGATTGTGTCGCCTGAAGGGCGCTGGTTACGGGTAAACAAGGCCCTGTGTCGGCTGGTGGGCTACAGCGAAGAGGCGCTGCTGAAAATCGATTTTCAGACCATTACCCACCCGGAAGATCTGGACACCGACATGGACCATGTCCAGGCCCTGCTGGACGGGAAGAAGAACAGCTACTGGATGAAGAAGCGTTATTTCCACAGCGATGGGCATATTGTCTGGGTGTTGCTGGCGGTATCGATTGTGCGTCACCGTGATGGGACACCGCGCTATTTCCTGTCCCAGATCGAAGATATCACCGCTCGGGTGTTGGCAGAGACGGCGCTGCTGGAACAGCGCGATGAGCTGGCACAACTGAATCAGGAGCTGGCGGATCTGGCCCGAACCGACCCGCTTACCGGCCTCAATAATCGTATGGTATTGATGGAGTTTCTCCGTCAGGCCCATGCCAGCAGTTTGCGAACCCGGGAACCTCTTTCCGCGGTCTTTATGGACGTGGATTTTTTCAAGGAATTCAACGATCAATATGGCCATGGCGAGGGGGATACTGCTCTCCAGGCCGTGGCTGAGGCGCTGCAGGGCGTGACCCGGGGGAGCGACATGTTGGCCCGCTACGGTGGCGAAGAATTCGTGGCGCTGTTGCCTGGCGCCGGCATCAACCAGGCCCAGGCCGTGGCAGACCGGTTCCGCACCGCGGTATCGGGTATCGAAGGGTTGCCCCGCGAGGTTCATCTTAGTGTGGGGGTGGCTACGTTGGTGCCTAATGACCCGGAAGAGACACCAACCGCTGATGCCTTGCTCAGTGCTGCAGACCAGGCGCTCTATGCCGCCAAGGAGCAGGGGCGTAACTGTGTTCGTGCAGTGGCACTGTAGCAGGGCGCGCAGGTAAACGGCCTGTATGGGATTGTAAGTTCCAAAAAGGAACCTAGAATGGAGTCCATCATTTCAAGAGGATTCCATCATGAACCCTGCGTCCATGACCGGCCTGCAAATCATGCAGGCTTTCGCGGCGGGCAAGATTCCCCGCGCCCCGATTTCCGAAACGATCCCCATGGATCCCGACACGGTAGAAGAAGGCCGAGTGGTGTTCATTGCCACCGCAGATGAGCGGCACACCAACCCGCTTGGCGGGGTGCATGGCGGTTTTGCCGCCACCGTTCTGGATTCGGTGACCGGCTGTGCCACGCATACCGTGCTTGGCGCTGGTGAGAGTTACGGCACCACCGACCTGAACATCAAAATGTGCCGTCCGGTTCCGTTCAACACTCCACTGAAAGCCGAAGGCAAAGTCATCAATCGGGGTCGTAACCTGGTGATATCGGAAGGCCGCATTGTCGATGACGAAGGCAAACTCTACGCCCATGCCACCTGCACCTGCATGATTATCGCGCCGCGCTAAGCGTACGGCCCCTTCACCGCACCCCCCTGTTCAGGGGGGTCACGCTTCTCCGGCAGCACCGTAGGATGTGACCAACTTCTCATGGCAGGGAAGTTGGTCATGGCAAAGGATGTGTTGGTCGTGTACCTGGCCGGCAAGGATGCCCGTTCTGCCAGTCGTACACATGACTTTCCATTTTCACCCCTCCAGCTTTGCCGGGATTTCTGACCAGCTTTTCTCACCGTGAACACCTGATTCCGTTGTCAGGATTGGATGCATACGGCTGGGTCGATGGCCTGAACTTGCGTCATGAATCCGTATGCTGCCAACAGGGAAAAAATCAAAAAAATCCACGGGGAAAACCAATGAAAATGATATTCGGGAACAAGGCTGTTCCAGCCATGGCGCTAACCGCACTGGTGTCCGGTTGTGCAACCACCGCAAGCGAAGCACCGACCTATGATGCGAAGGGTTCTGCCGCCAGCCAGGCGGACACCTTTATTGCAGCGGAAAACGAAAAGTACATGGAAGGGGTCGACAAGATCGGGGTGTTGTCCTGCAACGTCATGTTTGGTGTCAACAGTGCAGCGTCTGCCTCTACCAGCGGCGGCTTCCGTTCCGATGCCACGCGCGCCACGGGTACAACCCGCCGTTCCGATGTCAAAGTGACCGTAACGTATGCGGCCAAAGGGGTGGAAGAAGCCGAGATGCAGCGTCTTGCCAACAAGGCCTGTGATAACGCTGAGCAGCAGCTGGCCAACGCGGGGTTTGAGGTGGTGCCGCATCAGACCCTCAAGGCGAACCCGCATTACCAGGCCATGCATGCTGAAGGCCGGGAAAGCCCCTTTGAGTACAAGGGAACAGGGGGCACGCGTTATCTGGTGATGGGTCGTGAGGGAGAGACTATTTCTGATCCTCGTTACATCGGCACGGCAAGCGGTTTTGGGCAAGCGTTCAAGGCTGCAGCGGGCAGTTCCGCCCAGCAACATGAAGGTCGCCTGATCAAGGATCTTGGACTCACTGGTGTGAACATTAATATCCTGATCGACTTTGCCAAGCTGGAGTCGGATGGCCATAAAAGTTTTGCCGGGCTTTCCAACAAGGACTCCGCCAAGGTGGATGCCACGATTCAGCTAACCGCTCGTGGAGATGTTCGCTTCCAGCCGGTGGCACAGCAAAAATGCTGGAGTCGTTTTGGCAAGGAAGAGTGCATGATCAAGACAAATCATATGCCGGTATTCAGCACCAGCAATGCACTGGCTACACCCAACGCGTTCTACAGCAGCATCGAGGATGTCACCACGACAACCGACAAGCTCACCTCTGGTCTCAGCAAGGGGTTGGGTCTGTTGAGTGCCATGAGTGGAACGTCCAACTCTACAGCCAGAGACATAACCCGATACCAGGTTAATCTGATTCCTGCATCTTATGATGCAGAAACACAGAGCCTGACCCAAGGGCTGGTTGGCATGGTTGCTGTAAAAGCGTCATCATCGCGCTGATTCTGAAACCATAAAAAACGGGCCGCATTGCGGCCCGTTTTTTGTGGGTGGCATCAGGCGATGGTGTTGGACAGTGGAACCTCCAGCGTGACTTGCCAGCGACCCTCAACCTTGTGGTATTGACAGCATCCACCCAGTTTACGGGCCCGACTATCCATGATCTCCAGGCCTCGTACCGATCCTTGAGCATGATCCGCGTGCACACCATCATTTTCGATTAGCAGTGTCAAAACAGCGCCAGGTTGCTCCACGGTGACAGACAAAACGGTGGTTGAGGCATGCTTGAGGGCATTGGTCACTGCTTCCCTCAACATACGTGTTAGTTCACTGAACTCGCTGGCGCCAAGAACCGTTGTGCTGGCGCGGGCTTGCCAAACCAGTTCTGCGCCATGATCTTTGCAGCGCTGCAGGGTTTCTTCCTGCCACTGGAGGGTCGCGGCTTCCAGGGAGAGTGATTCGCCTTCCATGTCCTTGAGAAGATCCCGCAAGTCGTGAATGGCTTCGCGAACCAGGGGTTTGGTGGTGTCGGAGGAACGGTGCAGTAACTGCAGCAGTTTGGCACCGAGGTCATCGTGCATATCCCTACGTATGCGAAGCCGCTCCTCTCTGACTCCCTTGGCGTGTGCAATCCTGGCCTGGCTTACCAGTTGGTGCAGTGACAGTACCAGACCGGCAATACGACTATCTTGCCGATTGAAAACGCGCGCCCCTTGTTGAGCGTGTTGCAGTCTCCAGCTGCGTTGTTCCAGAGGGTCTGGAACAATCAGGGTGGTTCCCTGATCAGGGATGTGAATATGCGGGGCAACTGTGGCAATGGCTTCAATGGCAAGAGGCTGGAATACCGCGTTCAAGGCTTGCTCCATGCCGGCGTTGGTCTGCGTATCCTGTTGGGCTTTGAGCATGGCGGGCAATGCCTGTGCTAACCATTCATCCAGTTCCTGCCGATGGCGCAGGAACATTTTCTTCCACAGATACTGGCGTAAGGGGAAGTAAAGCCAGCCAATCAGGGCGACGGACAGGGTCAGCGTGACCGGCCCGGACAGGCTGAGCATCATGGCCAGCAACAGATCCGTGAGCATGATAAAGAGGCCGCCCAACAACCAGGACCATAATGAAAACCACCACGGCTCCAGTGCGAAAAGGCGATGCCTTACCACGCCTAATGCCATGCCCAGATACATCAGCAGGAAGGTGGTAAAAAGCAAACCCTGAGAAGCCGGTTGAGCGACCTGTAGCATGGCAGGAAGAATCATGCCGCCGGCGAAAAAGGCGGTGCCCGCAACAATGGAAATGACGACCCAGCGTAACGCGGATCGGTCGCCCTGCTGCTGTCGCGTTTGCCGCCACTGCCAGACTGAACCTAATAACCCCGCCAGAAAAATCCCCATCACCCAGGAATGAAAGCCGTCAACCGGGCTTGCAACCCATTGTCCTTGATCAATAACGATGGCCACGGCAAACGTGAGGTAAAACCCTGCGGTAAGCCAGCGATACGGGAAGCGGCGCGGGTAGTTCCACAGGAAAGCGGCGAGCGATGCGGAAAACAGCAAGGCGCCAAAATGATTCAGACCGGACAGCCAGGTAAACAGTGAGCCGGAAATAAAAAAATCACGAGTGCTGTAGATTGCCGCGGCCGAAGAGAACAAGACGTAACTCAGTCCTGTTAACGCGAATGAATGGATGGAAATCTCGCGCTTGGCGGGCACCCAGACAAGAATACAAATCACCATTCCGGCTAGCCCACAGACCAGCTGTAACCAGAAAAGGCCGGGAAGCTGGGTCAGCTGGCGTTGCTGTGATTGCACGGGGTAGTGGTTGTCAGCGTCATCTACCAGCAGCAACGTGCCCTCGGTAAGCCATTGGGACAGTTTGCTATGTGTGTCGAAAAAACGATTGAGATCGCTGTAGTAAGGCAGTACATCCGGCTCTTCCAGTAGCAGAGAGGGCGTGGCGGGATGGGAGGATTGCCCGTTACTGAACGCGACCACCGTGATATCGCCAGTGCCAGGGATGGTGGCGACAAGCTGTTCAGCATTGTGTTGAAAAACAATGTTGCTGGAAGGTAGGGAGAGTGCGGTGGCGATAGCTAGCAAGCCATAGATGGCGACCAGGAAAAGCCCGGCGATAATTCGTGTTTTCAGCGAAAGCATGCATGTTCCCTATGTGCAATGACATTACCCCACCCCCGTTTTTCGGGGGTTGATCCATGGGGTTGCCACCGATTACTACTACGGTGATTCGAACAATCTGTTTTTGGACGATTGAAGAATATATTATTTGCGTGATTCGGTTCACATTTTTATTTTCGCGGATTTGGAGTGCAAGCATGGATGCAATCAGGCAGGTATTGATTGTGGAAGATCTGCCTGATGTGGCTCAGTGGCTGCACGCACAGGTGGCCAGCCTGCTGTCGCCGACACAGATAGACCAGGCGGGAACGCTGGCGCAAGCCCGGGATAAAATCGATGCGCACGCCTATGATCTGGCGTTGATTGATCTGGGCTTGCCCGACGGGAATGGTGTTGGACTGATTCGACCCTTCAAGGAAGCCAATCGCCAGGCGATGTGTGTGGTCACCACCATCTTTGATGATGCCGAGCATCTTTTTGGTTCCTTGCGGTCCGGGGCGGATGGATACTTGTTGAAAGATGATACCGAGGCCGAATTCAGTAATCAGTTGTCCGGCATCCTTGCTGGTCGCCCCCCGTTGTCAGCCTCCATTGCCCGGTGCGTACTTGAGCAGTTTCATCCTGTCTTTGGCGAAAAGGAAGCGACCCTGACCGGGAGAGAAAAGGATATGCTGACCTTGATCGCCAAGGGATTGAGCGTGAAGCATGCAGCCCAGAAGCTGGGTATTTCCCACTATACGGCGGCCGGTTACATGAAAGATGTCTACGCCAAGCTGCAGGTCAATACCCGTGCGGAAGCGACCCTGAAAGCGATCCATATGGGGCTGGTGAATCCCTCCTGAACGAGCCCCCCGTGCTTTCCGGTTTCCTCCCCCCTGTTTAAGGGGTGCTGAAATTTCCCCACCACTCCTATGCTGCCAGTATCCATTTTAATCAGGCAGCGTGGGGATCGGGTATGCAGCCAACAATAGGGAAGTTCGTGTTTCGTGCCGGACTGCTGGGGGTCATCCTGGCCGTGGCAGGTTGTGGCGGCGACAGCAGTCGCGATAGTTCGAGCGGTAATGGCGGAGGCGGCGGGCCGTCTGCGCCTGCCGCGTCAAGCCTTTCTGGTACTGCAGCCGTCGGTGCCGCCATCCAGACCGGCACCGTTACCGCAGAATGTGCCGATGGCAGTGGCTTCACGTCCACCGTTACCACCAATGCCGATGGGGTCTGGAGTGGCGACATCACCAGCACTGCCTTGCCGTGTGTGTTGACGGTAACCGGCGGTACGCCCTCGGTAACCTTGCGCAGCTATGCCAGCCAGGCAGGAACGATCAATATCACCCCGATCACCGACATGGTGTTGGCCCTTGCTACCGGCCTTGCCGACGGCAGCTGGATTGCGACCCCGGCCAACTGGCCCGATGCCAGCACCATTGCCAGCAAGAAAACCGAGCTGCTTACGGCCATGACCAATGCCGGTTTTACCCTGCCCGGCGGCGACCCGTTCAGCACCGCGCTGGCGGTTGGCGATGCCTGGGACCAGGTGCTGGATGCGATCCAGGAAGCCATTGATGACGACCCTTCTATCGCTGATTACAACGCACTGCTGAATCTGGTGAAAGACGGCAACCTGGGCCAGTTCCCGGACGCACCGGAAGACGAAGAACCGGTTGACCCGGAATTACCCGCGAACCTCAACGTACTCACGAATTACGCCGGTACTTACACGGTGATCGGTAACGGCGAGGGTGACCCGGGTTACTGCGCGAGTTGTGGAAGTGCCACCCGTAACCATGCCCGTGGCACCGTTATCATTTCGGCACAGGGTGATATCGATTTTGACACCGACATCGGTTTTACCGTTGCCGACATTGTTGAAATTTATGACCGCACCAATGTGGCCACCGACCGTCGTGTCGCGGTGAATTATGGCCAGTCTGATAGCGACGAGCGCGTACGGGTGTATCTCAACGCAGACCTGGAGGTCATGGAAATCATTCATGATGACGGGGCTGGTGCAACCACGCGTGCCCTGATTCAGGAAGACAGCACAGACCCGGAACCAGAGCCCGGTGCGGAGTTGCTGGAGATGCGCAATGGTGTCGCAGTGGTGCACGATGGCAAGGTCTGGGCCCTGGAGCAACCGTTTATCGAATCGTTCATGGCCACCACGGCCAAGCGCCAGATTCGTGCCCATAACTATGACAGTGATTACAACACCATTAATACGACGCCGTTTAATGGCGATGATCTGGCCTGGGCTCAGGTGAACGTGGCCCACGGCAATCTGGGCACTCAGCTGTGTGGCCAGAGTACGGGTGTCTCCCTGCTGACGGTAGACTACGCTGCCAGCCCAGTGGTGCAGAAAACCTGGACGGCTACAGAGTGCGAGTTGTACGTGGATTACCACTTCAGCAACGGCGCCACGGAAGGCCGCATCATCAGCGCCACGCTAAGCAACGACAAGGATGATGAACAAATCACCCTGAGCGGTGGCCAGTTCCGTATTTTCATTCACACTGGCACAGAGGGTGAGGCGCCGGCGCTGGCAGATGAAATCCGTTGGGACATGACCATTGATAGCGGTACTCGCGAAATGCGCTCTGGCCATTTCCTGGGTGGCAGGCCATTGCTGGATGGCTCACATCCTGACCACACGCTGAAATTCGAGATCCAGGCCGGCAGCAACAATAACCCGGAAGCTGGAGAGTACAGCTGCGAGGATGGTGACACGGAAGTGACTCTGAAGATGGGGTGGGTGACGGTCAGTGACCCGCTGTTCAAGTTCCAGAGTGCCAATGGGGGAAGTTGTACGGTTACCGTCGAACAGAATGCTGGCCGTAAATATGTGGGCACGTATACGGCTACCTTGATGGGGCCGAGTAATGGGGGCGGTGCCGCCTTTGGCTCAGGGTTGGGGACAGGCGATATTGAATTGCCGGCGGCCGAGCGAACCCTGGTCGTGCATGGCAAGTTCCGTAACTTCACCACGCAGACCTTCCATGCTGACAACGGCGGTGATGAAGGCGCCCTGGGTCAGGAAACCCAGGGGATTTCCATGACCATTGATGATGGCAACACGCATTTCACCCAGGGGGAGCGCTTTCAGCTGGCCTCGGAGTATTCCTCCAACGGCAGTAACGGTTACTTCTCCAAGGTGTTCAGTGATCTGGAATCGCCGAACAATCAGCTGCGGATGGTGTGGTCCAACATTCCCATGCAGGTGGGCAGCTTTACCTGCAACACTGATGTGGGTGGCTTGAAGCCGACCATGTCACTGTCAACGCCGGCCAACATTCCCTACGGCGCGACCTACACCCAGTCAGGCACCCAAAACCTGTCTGAAGGCGCCTCCTGTACCATCAATGTGACCAGCGTAAGCGATGGCGTGGTAGAAGGGACGTATATCGCAACCCTGGTGGCGAGGAATATGGGGCCGGTCCTGCCCAACAATGATGATGCCATTTCCTTGTCTGGCGAGTTCCGTTATCCCTACACACCCTGATAACGGGATAGACAGGCGATAAGACGCCATACAATGAAACGCCGGGCAGTGAGGTTGCCCGGCGTTTTTGATGGTGGGGGTTGGCCTCTTTGTTGGCCGATTACCACAGGCAGGGTGTCTTGCCCTGGTTCTCCTGGGATTCCATCCAGCTGAGGATGCGGCCACCCAGTGGTCGCTGGGTCGCTTGCTGCGCCAGCGCCACCGCGGCGCGCAATTTTTCTACATCAATACCGGTCTTCAGGCCGGCACTTTCCAGCAGGTAGACCAGATCTTCCGTGGCCATGTTGCCGGTGGCACCGGGGGCAAACGGGCAGCCGCCCAGGCCGCCCACCGAGGCATCGAAACGGCGCACACCCAGATCTGCGGCGGCCCAGGCCATGGCAGCAGCCAACCCGCGGGTGTCGTGCAGGTGTACGTAGAATTTCTCCGCCCCGAATTCCCGGATCAGCGGCGCCATGATGTCCTTCATCTGCTGGGGGTTGCCGGCGCCAATGGTGTCGGCGATGGCCACTTCGTCGCTACCGGCGGCAAACATGCGCGCGGCCAGTTTCTGCGGCAGGGTGACTGGCATGGGGCCGTCGTAAGGGCAGGCGAACGAACCGGCAATGTAGGTGCGGGTGGCAATGCCGTCCTCTTTTGCGGCGGCAATGATCGCCTCGCAGCTTTGGGCGGCCTGTTCCAGGCTCATGTTCAGGTTGCGCTGGTTAAAGGTATCGGTGGTGGACAGCACCAGCGCCACCGTGGGGTAGCCTGCGTCCCGCGCCAGCTGGTAGCCCTTCAGGTTGGGGACCAGCGCGGTGTAATGCAGGCCCTCGTCGTGGGGTAGCAGGGGGGTGAGCGCCGCCGCGTCGGCCATTTGCGGAATGGCTTTCGGGCTCACGAAGCTCACTGGCTCCAGGTAGCGCATGCCCGCGTCTACCAGCAACCGGGCCAGCTGTGCCTTGGTGTCGGTGTCGACGGTTACCGGCTGGTTCTGCAGCCCGTCGCGCAGCCCCACTTCATTGATGATGGCCTGGTCGCTCATACCTTTGTCCTACCCGTTAACTGGGCGCTCAGTGTGCCACTGTGCAACGGCATGCGCGAGTGGCCAGAACTGACAAGTTCTTGGTGGTTTCGGTTTTCAGTTCGGCGCGCCCCTGTGACCACAATGGGCCACTGATACCGATAACAAACAGGAGCGACTCCATGAGCAGCCTGACCCCCTGTGCCACGCTCAAACACGTCCATCACGGCGCCTACCGCTGCCGCGATGCGGAACAGACCCGCTGGTTTTACGAGGATGTGCTGGGCATGCCTCTGACCCTGGCCATGGTGTTCGATGAAGAGCCCGGCACCGGCCGCAAGGTGGATTACATGCATCTCTTCTTCCAGATGGGGGATGGCAACTTCGTGGCCTTCTTTGATGCCCCGGACAGTGCCGACGAGATGATGTTTCGCCCGCGCCATGCCTTCGATCTCCACCTGGCCTTCGAAGTGGACACCATGGAAGAGCTGAAAGACTGGCGCCGTCGCATCAACAAGGCCGGCCGCCCCTGCTTTGGCCCGGTAGACCATGAATTCATTCATTCCATCTACTTTGTCGACCCCAACGGCATTCCGCTGGAAATCACGGTGCGTGATCCCAGTTACGACCAGGTGGTGGAAGCGGATGCCGCCCAGGCCCACGATGCGCTCAAGGCGTGGACAGAAAAAACCCGAGCCCAGAAAGAGGCGCTGTTTGGCGCCGCCCTGGACATGCGCGGCATCGATATGAGTAAGACCGATTTTTCCAAAGTGAAAGCCGCGGTCGAGAAAGGCGAGAAAGACAAGAACAAGGAACAGGCAGAATGAGCAAGCACTACGACCGCACCCCGCATCTGATCGCGTTTACCGAGCAATCCAGCTTCAAGGATACCTATGCCGGCCCTATGGACCTGGTGACCCTGGAAGCCCACCTGCTGACCCCGAAAAGCGGGCCCGGCAAGACCGTGGTGGTGTTCATGCACCCGGTGGGCGGTGGCGCCTACCTGCCGATGGTGTCGGCGCTGGCCAAGGCCGGGTTGTCGGTGATTTATTGCAACAGTCGCTATCGCGGTGCCGACAGTGCCCTGTTGATGGAAAAAGTGGTGGCGGATCTGGGCGCGTGTGTGCGCTATGCCAAAGAAAAACTGGGTTACGAAAAAGTGGTGCTGGGTGGTTGGTCGGGCGGTGGTTCCCTGAGTCTGATGTACCAGGCCGAAGCGGAAGACCCGCAGATTACCGAGACCCCTGCGGGCGACCCCTACGACCTGGTGTCCCAGAAGCTGATTCCCGCCGACGGCATCATGTTGCTGGCAGCCCATGTGTCCCGTGCCATTACCATGACCGAATGGCTGGACCCGTCGGTTAAGGACGAGAACAACCCGGACGACCGAGACCGGGAACTGGACATCTATCATCCGGACTGCCCCAATCAGCCGCCCTACAGCGAGGCGTTTGTGGCCCGTTTCCGCCAGGCACAGATCGACCGCAACCGGCGCATTACCGACTGGGTGAAAAGCAAGCTGGAAGACTTCCGCAGCAAGGGCCAGAACACGGAAGAGTTTGGTTTCGTGGTACATCGCACCATGTGTGATGTGCGCTGGCTGGACCCGGAACAAGACCCCAATGAACGCGCCCCCGGAACCTGCTATCTCGGTGACCCGGAAACCGTCAACAATGGCCCGGTGGCGCTGGCCCGTTTCAACACCTTGCGGGGCTGGCTCAGCCAGTGGAGCTTTGATGATTCCCGTGCCAATGGCCCGGCCTGCGCCAAACGCATCCGCATACCGGCGCTGGTGATCGGCAACACCGCCGACAACGCCTGTACCCCCAGCCACACGCACCGTTTGTATGACAGTTTTGCCCCGGGGCAGGCCGAGCTGCGTGAAGTGAAAGGCGCTAACCACTATTATTTCGGCCAGCAGGACAAGATGGCTGAAGCAGTGGGTTACTGCACCGAGTGGCTCAAGGCCCAGGGGCTGATGTAGGCTGCATTTCGCTATCCTGTCTGACAGTCTTACCGGCTGGTGCCGGCATTCGGTGCCGACTGGTAGTGTCGATAAAAATAATTCGAAAGAGGCGGCCTGTTTATGAGCGTGATCCTGATGTTACTGGCGTTGCTGGTATTGGGCACGGTGTTGACCACTCTGGCGTTTTACCTGTGCTGGTATTACGACCGCCGCAGTTTTCCGGAGCAGGCAGCACTGCCAGGTGAAGAGCCGTTGCGCCCGCTGTCGGTGGTGCTCGGCATCGTCAAGGAAGCTGCCGCCTTGACCCTGCTGGTGGCCAGTTACCCGTTGCGCCTGATCCATGATGCTTCGCCGGCGCGTACCCGCCATCATGGTGAGGTGCCGGTGATTCTGGTGCATGGCTACGGTGGTAACAGTGCCAACTTTCTGTTCATGCAGTGGCGACTTAAATGGCGTGGCTGGTCCAACGTCTATTCAGTGAGTTACACCCCGCCGCATATCAATGCCCGTAAACTCTCGCAGCAGGTGGTCGACCACGTTCAGCGTATTCTCGATGCCACCGGCGCAGAAAAAGCCCATCTGATTTGCCATTCCATGGGCGGCCCGCTGACCCGTTACGCCATGAAAAATCTGGGGCTGGACGGTAAAGTGGACCGCGTGGTGACGCTGGGCAGCCCACACTATGGTTCGCGTATTGCTGCCCTGTTCCCGCCGCTGGGCGCCGCCGCGCAGCTGCGCTATCAAAGCCCGTTCATTCGCGAGCTGGCTACGGGGGAGCCCTGCCCCGGCAGTGCCCGCTATTTTTCCATCTACTCCAACATGGACAACTTCGTCCTGCCGGTGTCCACCGCCGTGCTGCACGGAGCAGAAGAAAACATCAATGTGCCCTATCTGGGACACTGCGCGTTGCTGTACAGCACCCGGGTTATGGATCAGGTTGAACGCTGTCTGCTCAAACCGGTTCCGAGCACGGAGTAACACTGAAGCCCCAGCGAGCTGAGGGTGGCAGACGCTATGTTGCCTTGCAGTCGCCCGCAGGTGTCAGGCGATAGAGTGGGAGCGGTCGTTCGACCGCGATTACCCTTCCCAGCTCTTCATTCGCGGTAGAAGCGCCGTCCACCCGCCAAACCTTGACGGTGATCAAGATCGACCTTGGTTGAGTTGCCTTTCGGCGCCAACCGGCTCATGGTGAAAGTCATCGTGTAGAGAAAGGGAGATCGACCATGAATGAATATGGTGCAACGGTAGCCTGGCATCTCAAGCCGAACACACCGTTCGACTATGAATCCTTCAACCGGGATCACGAATGGACCCTGGGGGGAGGGGAGGTCGTGCAGGCGTCGGCCTCGCCAGACTTTTTTGGCCAGACCAATCGGGTCAACCCGGACGAAGCGGTTGTCGCTGCTACCGCCAGTTGCCACATGCTCACGTTCCTTTCCATCGCCGCCAAGCGGGGCATCAAAGTCCTCAGTTACATCGATCAGCCCTCGGGCGTTGTGGAAAAGAACGCCGACGGCCGCATGGCTATCACCCGCATTGTGCTGCGGCCGCGGGTGGTCTTCGACGAAACCGATCTGGATGGCCCGGCCCTGCGCAAGCTTCACGACAGTGCGCACCGCAACTGTTTTGTGGCCAATTCGCTCACCGCAGATATCGTCGTCGAACCGGCGTAAATGACAGGGCGTGATCCTGCCGGGGTATACAACGGACCGAAGGGTCACCCCGGGAGGATGTGAGCCGCCCGGCTTGTCGCTAGAATGTTGGCCATATTTTGCCGGCAGGGCCTTGCCCGTGCCCGTTATTGACCAACAGGACTAGCCAGTATGCTTGATCAGAACGAAATCGAACTGTTCCGCGACAACGTCAAGAAATTCCTCGAAAACGAAGTGGCCCCCTACTACAACCAGTGGGAAAAAGACGAAAAATTCCCCCGCGAATTGTGGAACAAGATGGGCGAAAACGGCCTGTTGTGCGTTGACGTACCGGAAGAGTACGGCGGCTTCGGCGCCACCTTCACCCTGTCGGCCGTCATCATCGAAGAGTGCTCGCGTGCCGGTTACGGCGCCCTGGCCTCCAACCTGTCTGTGCATTCCGACATTGTTGCCCCCTACATTCTTCACCTGGGTTCAGAAGAGCAGAAGCAGACCTGGCTGCCGAAAATGGTTTCCGGCGAAGCCGTCGGCGCTATCGGCATGACCGAGCCTGGTGCCGGTTCCGACCTGCAGGGTATGAAGACCCGTGCCGACAAGAGCGGCGATAACTACGTGATCAATGGTCAGAAGACCTTCATCACCAACGGTCAGCACTGCGACGTGATCGTACTGGCCACCAAGACCGACCCCAATGCCGGCTCCAAAGGCATGACCCTGTTCACCGTGGATTGCACCCTGCCCGGTTTTTCCCGTGGCCGTAACCTGGAAAAAATGGGCCACCACGCGGCTGATACCTCCGAGCTGTTTTTTGAAGACGTCACGCTCGGCGCCGACCAGATTCTGGGTGGCGAAGGCAAAGGCTTTGCCAACCTGATGAACGAGCTGCCCCGCGAGCGCCTGATCCTCGCCCTGGGGGCTGTGGCCGCCTGTGAAGGCATGATCGAGCGCACCATTGAATACACCCAGGAGCGCATGGCCTTCGGTCAACCGATCAGCAAGTTCCAGAACACCCGCTACGTGCTGGCGGACCTGCACGCCCAGACCCAGATCAACAAGGCGTTCTGCAGCCAGTGCACCACCGAATACGATAAAGGGGAACTCAGCACCACCAACGCCTCCATCGCCAAGCTCACCACCACCGAGCTGCAGGGCGTGGTCGCCGACAAGTGTCTGCAACTGTTCGGTGGCTATGGCTACATGCAGGAGTACCCGATCTCCCGTGATTACGTGGACGCCCGCATCCAGCGCATCTACGGCGGTACCAGCGAGATCATGAAGGAAATTATCTCCCGGGATATTCTGGGCCGGTAATTCCCCCAGGAGATGTCGAACAAGAACGCGGCTTCGGTCGCGTTTTTTTATGGCTGGGGAAAATCAGCTACGAGCTTTGAGCTTTGAGTTATGAGGAAAGTCCAAGTCAAAACCGGATTGGTTGGGGCGGTCTTTCGTGGGACTCTGCCTGCAGGCGCAACCGGATCGTTGGAAGAAAAGCCGAAACCGGCCTGGAAAAATGATGCCACTAATTAGTGGCATAAGCCGTGCTCAACGGATAGCAGGGTATGGTGTGTAAGATATGGCTTACAGAAAATGCTAACTGACTGATATAGAGTGTTTTTATTCGAGGGGTAAATCGACGGAACAGTACGGTCGTCCCGGTATTATGTCGAACGATTCGAGTTTTGTCGGATGGGAGAAGTTCTCAACTACGGGTTAAGTGATTGTCGGTGGTCAAGTTTTTGTGGGTAAAACCGCAAAAGCGAAAATAAATATGTCGAATTGAGTTAAGTCGATTCGTTCGACTGAATACGCTGTTATATCTCATAGGGGGTGGGGATGAGGAAATTCATAGCTATTTTTCTACTGCTCAGCTTTGCTTACTTTGCAGTCGGATGGTACGCGCAGTCAGAGGCCTGGATTACTCAGCAGCAGTACCTGACTTTTGGCGGAATCATTGGTGCGCTGGCATCTTTGATGGGGTTGGCAGCATTCTTTAAGCCCCCGCTTTCTAGAAATGACATACAGAATATTGAAATTGAATCCCTGAGAAAGGTTGTGGAGGCATCGGAAGAGATCAAACGACTTGAGGAAGCTCAAAGCGCCCAGATATCTCAATTGGAT
Organism: Alcanivorax sp. MD8A; assembly: GCF_002888555.1. NCBI lineage: Bacteria > Pseudomonadati > Pseudomonadota > Gammaproteobacteria > Oceanospirillales > Alcanivoracaceae > Alcanivorax > Alcanivorax sp. MD8A. Next base: position 20,879 of record NZ_AQOQ01000002.1, read on the forward strand.
GAGCTTCAGAAGCAAAGGAAAGAAATGGAGTTGCTGGTGCGTAAGGCAAGTATGTCCTTGTTTCTTCAGGAGCAAAGGAAGTACTACGTGCGGCAAATCAGGTCATACATAGACGCTTCTGATGAGCTGAGCGAACGGCTGAACTCTCTGGCTGATATCGACCAAAAACTTGAGGCGTTAGAAGAAGAAATTGAAAAAGATCCTCATGTAGAGCAACTAAAGCGAGTTATTGATGACTCAAGCTTCACGTCTCTTTCTGATTATTCATCTAAGAGTTTCAAATCTCCCATGACGAAAGCTATGTTTATGCTTATGAAGACTTTGGATGAAATGCTGACAATTAAGATATAACAAGCGGCGGCAGGCGGACCCAGTTTCCGCTCCTTCGTCGCTACAACTGGCCCGCTGCGCCGGGCGTTAGGCATACAAGTATGTACCGTAAACTCGAACACAATGTGCCGGAACAGGAGCAGCACAAATATTACAATGAACACTTCGAGGGAGTTGAAATCGACCTCGGGTTCAAAAATGCGGTTCATGTTTTCCAGAATTGTACGTTTGATAACTGCTGTATAAGAGTTAATTCAAACTCGTCTGCTACGCCAAACATACTCGGTACTAATGCATTTACTAATTGCTCAATCTGGCCAGGAAGAAAGATGTCCGTAAGTACCATAGAGGCAAACTTCGAAAATTGTAAGTTTAAAGGTACATGGTCAGGGCGTATCCGAGGCAAGGTTGAAAATTGTGATTTCTCTGAAGCAAATCTAGAAATGTTTACCTTCTTTGACCAGAAGGATATAGGGAATAATATTATCAGCGGCCAAGGCTTAGCCATAATCGAAAATGCTGGGCAGCATAAATCGGCGTTAAAATCAGCTTTAGGCGAAGAATCTAAAATATGGATTCATATTCGCGCAAACACTGGGATCTTTGTGGTTAATATAAAAAAGCATCAAGACAGCGAAGTATTATTAAGGGTGTTTCCTACTTTACCATTCGTTAAGATAGTCCCACATGCCTAACAATCGCAGGTTGTCTGACTGGTTTTCCGCTGCGCTCCAAACCAGCTGATCTGTAACCACTTTTTGGGACACGGCCTGTTCATGCATCATGAAGATCTGACACAAGTACGAGAAAACTGGTATTCGGCTTTTTTTGCAGGTGATGTTGAGCACCTTGCCCGGGTCCAGGCAAACCGTTTTACCATTACTACAGAGCGGGGTATTCAATCCAAGAAATCCCAGATCGACGCTATTTCGTCAGCCAAACGTAATGGGCGTTGGTTTCCCCAAGGCGGGCGGAAGCACGATACAGCGCTAAGGATTCGGAGTACGGGTAACAGCACCACAATAACAGGCCAAGGGTATACCGTTTCGGGTCAGTCCCAAGGGCCGATAGTGGCGTTTTCGGAAGTCTGGGAATGGGATGGTGCCGTTTGGCAGGTTGTCAGTTTGAGCTATGGGGCAGCCTGAAATTACTCCTGTCATCGGCGTTATGTTGAGAGGTATGGTTCAGGGTCGAGTCTCCGTGATCAAAAAGGAAACCCTGAGCTTATAATTAACCAATTTCCCGCTGCCCCCCCCCAACGTTGACGCTAAAGGCACACATTGAAGAACCTGCTGATCCTCATTCTATTTCTTGTCGCCGGCTACCAGGCTTGGGACAGGTTTGCCCCAAAGACCAGCGTGGCTCCGTTGGAGGCGCGTTCTTACATCGCGGTTTATGGACGTGATACCTGTGGCTGGACGCAGCGTGCGTTGCAGGTGTTTGAGCGTAATGGGGTGAATTACCGTTACTTTATCGTTGATGATCGGCAAGTTGCTGAGCGTTTGCATTCGCGTATGCAGGCAGCAGGGCTGTCCACCGGGCGTTATCAGCTTCCGGTGATCGATGTGAATGGTGAGATGATGGTGAGACCGGATCCTGAGAGGGTGTTGGGGCGTTATCGTGATCGGCTTTATCAGCAGGCAGGGTATCGGTAGTCATACGTTTTGGCGTTGTGAAGAGCGAATCTATGAAGTCGGATTGTGTTGTGCGGATTGTGGTCTTTGGGATGTGGGTCGGGTTAGCCGGTTGTACCAACGTGGCGGGAGACCATGCCAGGGTGATCACGACTGAAGAGACTCTAGAGGCACCGGAACTTCTGCAGATGGCAACGGAGTACTTTTCCGGGGCGGGCTATGACTGCGGTGAAGATTCCAGGAGCGAGCTACGTTGCCGAAAGGATCTTCGTGACCTCTATATTCACCAGACCCATGCGGTGGTGGAGATTTTTGAGGATAAAGAGGCGGGTCACCATCTATTGATGACCACCCGTTGGGATGAAGGGCTGATTCCGGGTGAGTTGATTTCCAGTGAGTTCGAGAACCCGGATGTGGCGGGCTTCTGTACGTCGCTTGACGCCTCAGGGCAAGGTGTTTGCCAGATTGCGGAATGAGTGTTTCCGGGCAGGCTCGGGGGTCGGGTGCCAGGGGCGCTTCGCCGGGGCCGATTTCCGCGCCAGGGTGATCGTGGTCGGTCGCCCGTTTTCTACGATAAGCCGTGTTGCCCGCGGTGCAAGACGGGGAGGGTCAAAACCGGGATAATGCTCCCTGGATCCACTCACCTCCCAACCTCGGCTGTACCCTCATGGAAATCAAGGTCAACTTTCTCGACAACCTGCGTCTGGAAGCCAAATTCGACGACTTCACGGTGATTGCCGACCAGCCCATCCGTTACAAGGGTGATGGCTCAGCCCCCAGTCCGTTTGACTACTTCCTGGCGTCGTCAGCCCTGTGTGCCGCCTATTTTGTGAAGGTGTACTGCAAGGCCCGGGATATCCCCACGGATAATATCCGCCTGTCGCAGAACAATATTGTCGACCCGGAAGACCGCTATAACCAGATCTTCCGGATTCATGTGGAGCTGCCCGAGAACCTCTCCGACAAGGATCGCACTGGCATTTTGCGGGCCATTGACCGGTGCACGGTGAAGAAGGTGGTGCAGACCGGCCCCGACTTCCAGATTGAAGCGGTAGAGAACCTGGATGAAGATGCCCAGGCGCTGCTGACGGTGAACCCGGAGCAGGCGGGCCGGACGCTGATTGAGGGCAAGGACCGGCCATTGGAGGACACCATCGCCACCATGAGTGGCATCCTCGAAACGCTGGGGATGAAGATCGAGGTGTCGTCTTGGCGCAATATCGTTCCCCATGTCTGGTCGTTGCATATCCGTGATGCGGCTTCGCCCATGTGTTTCACCAACGGCAAGGGCGCCACCAAGGAGAGCGCCCTGTGTTCCGCGCTGGGGGAATTCATCGAGCGGCTGAGCTGCAACTTTTTCTACAACGACCAGTTCTTCGGGGAAGAAATCGCCAACAGCGAATTCGTGCATTACCCCAATGAAAAGTGGTTCAAGCCGGGGCCGAATGACGCGCTGCCTGCCGAGATCCTGGATGCCCATACCCGGGGGATTTACGACCCGGACGGGGAGCTGGGCGCCTCCAACCTGATTGATACCAATTCCGGCCGTGTGGATCGCGGTATCTGTTCGCTGCCGTTTGTGCGTCAGTCCGATGGCGAGACGGTGTACTTCCCGAGCAACCTGATCGAGAACCTGTTTCTGAGCAATGGCATGAGTGCCGGCAATACCCTGGCCGAAGCGCAGGTGCAGTGTCTGTCGGAAATTTTTGAGCGGGCAGTGAAGAAGTACATCATCGAGCAGGAGATCGTGTTGCCGGATGTGCCTGACGCGGTGCTGGCCCGTTACCCGGAGATTGTGGAAGGCATCAAGGCACTGGAAGCCCAGGGTTTTCCGGTGCTGGTGAAGGACGCCTCTCTCGGCGGGGAATTTCCGGTGATGTGTGTGACCCTGATGAACCCGCGCACCGGCGGTGTGTTTGCGTCCTTTGGCGCGCACCCCAGCTTCCATGTGGCGCTGGAGCGCAGCCTTACCGAGTTACTGCAGGGGCGCAGCTTTGAAGGTCTGAATGATGTGCCGCCACCCACCTTTAACAGCATGGAAGTGTCCGAGCCGAATAATTTCGTTGAGCACTTTATCGATTCCACCGGAGTGATTTCCTGGCGCTTCTTCAGTGCGGCAGCGGACTACGAGTTTGAGGACTGGGATTTCTCCGGCACCACCGAGGAGGAAACGGAGAAACTGTTCGCGATTCTCGAAGAGCAGGAAAAGGAAGTCTACGTGGCCGTGCATGACCAGCTGGGCGCCCCGGCCTGCCGGATCCTGGTGCCGGACTTTTCCGAGGTGTACCCCGTGGAAGACCTGATCTGGGATAACACCAACAAGGCGCTGGATTACCGTGAGGATATCCTCAACCTGCATCGCCTGGACGACGATGCGCTGGGCGCGTTGGTGGCGCGTCTGGAAGACAGCCAGATCGACAATTACACCGACATTATCACCCTCATCGGCATTGAGTTTGATGAGAACACCGTCTGGGGGCAGCTCACCGTGCTGGAGCTGAAGCTGCTGGTGTATCTGGCCCTGGGGCGTTTGGAAGAGGCGGCCGAACAGGTCGAGATGTTCCTGCAGTACAACGACAACACGGTGGCGCGGGTGCTGTTCTATCGCGCCATGAATGCGGTGCTGGAGATTGTGCTGGATGAGGAGCTGGAACTGGACGACTACCTCTATAACCTGAAGCGCATGTTTGGCGACGAGACCATGGACCAGGTGGTCGGCGCGGTGGAAGGCCGTGTGCGTTTCCCGGGGCTGACTCCGACCAACATGCAGCTCGAGGGCCTGGACAAGCATCTGCGCCTGATCGACAGCTACAAGAAACTCCACGCGGCGCGGGCGCGCCTGGCCGGGTTGTCAGGAGACGAGGCATGACACTGCAATGGAATGAGCAGGCTCAGCAAGAAGGGACCGTGCTGTACACCCTGAACTGCGCCGGGAATGACGAGGACGCCATCAAGGCTGGCGTGGAAGCGGCGCTGGAAAAAGCGGTAAGCCTGTTGGACCGGAATGTGCGCGATGATTCCCGCTACCTGCTGTGTGAATGGGATGCCGATGCAGCCAGGTTGCAGGTTGTGGTCAGCGATGACAGCAAGACAAGGGATGCGCCGGAGGCGGTGGAATGCCGCTTTGAGCCTTTCGATGCCGCGTTGGATGTGGCGTTGCTGCAATTCCTGATCCGCGATTACCTCACCACCTGTACGGCATTTCTGGGGTGGTCTTTGCTCGCCGCCTTCCACGAAGGGGACCGGCAGCGCTCTCGCTTGCTTTGAGCGTGGCTATCGCGCCGCGACCGAGCGCAGCGAAGGAACGCCCGCAGGGCGGCCCGAAGGGTGAGCGTAGCGAATAACCGACGCTCCTACGGAGGGGCGTTGGGCGCTCTGCTCCTCACTATTAACGGTTAACTGTCCTTTATGCGGCGTTGCGCTTGGCGATGGCGCGCAGGACGATCTGGCACTGATTTTCCCCGTATTCGCGGATATCTGCACCGGCGTCTTTCTGGCGTCGTCCCACGATGTTGACCAGGAGGCGTTTGAAAATTTTCAGGGAGACATCGAATTCCGAGGTGTCTTCCTGCAGTGCCATGTAGGAATAACGCTTCAGCAGGGGAATCAGGTCCTGAATGTCGGTTTGCAGGTAGCGGTTGCCGGCAAAGCGGACGGTGGCGATTTCCACAAAGCGGAAGGCCAGCTGGTGTGCGCCGGGCAGGTCATCGTTCATAAAATGCTGCTCCAGCTGGGGCAGCATGTTCATCAAATCCTCAATTTGCCCCGGCTGCCAGACGACGGCGGCCCGTTCTGCCAGCTGCGACAGCAGCAGGAACAGGAATTCGTACAGGTCTTTCACCTGGTCATCGGTCACCTCACACACCCGCGCGCCCTTGCGCGGTTGCAGCTCAATCAGATGCTGCTTTTCCAGCAGCCTGAAAGACTCCCGAAGTGAGTTAGTACTCACATCAAGCTCTTTGGCCAGCTCATTTTCCGGCAGGCGGGCCCCCGGGGGCAGCTCCCCCTTGATAATGCGCTCGGCAAGATGGGAGGCGATCTGTTCGCTCAGGCTGACGGCTTTCAGTGACATGACGGGTCCTTTCCGTTGATGGCGGCATTATCCGGCATGAGGGTGACTATGTCATGAATTGAGTTGTTTGACAATTCAGGAAATGAGGCATAATGTTGTCATCGATGACTGTTACTGTTGGCTTGAACTAGCGAGGACAAGGCCATGTTCGAGAATGTGAATCCGGACCGGATGCTGACAATAAAAAAATGGAGCTACGTGGTGTTCTGGGGAACCATGGTGCCGCTGGTGCCGTTTTCCGCGTACATCGGTGTAGAGAGCGGGACCCAGGATTACTGGGCCTGGTTTATGTACTTCGTCATCTTCGGGATTATCCCGGTGGCCGATTACATCATCGGCAAGGACCCCTCCAATCCGGATGAAGAAGTGCAGGTGCCTTCCCTGACCGAGGAAGTGATCTACCGGGTGTTCACCATTTTGATGGGCTTTGTATGGATCGCGGTGCTGTTCTATGCCGGCCATATCTTTATGACCAACGATTACGGTCTGCTTGGCAAGATCGGCTGGATCGTCTCCATCGGTACCGTGGGTGGGATCATTGCCATTAACCTGGGCCACGAACTGATCCACAAGGATCCGAAAATTGAAAACTGGATGGGTGGCCTGCTGCTGTCATCGGTGACGTATGCCGGTTTCAAGGTCGAGCATGTGCGTGGGCACCACGTGCACGTGTCGACGCCGGATGATGCCTCGTCCAGCCAGTACAACCAGGGCCTGTATGACTTTTTACCGAAGGCGTTCGTGCGTAACTTCATCAACGCCTGGAGACTGGAAAAGCAGTACCTGGAGCGCAAGGGCAAGAAAAACATCAGCCTGTCCAACGAGCTGATCTGGTGGTACAGCATTTCTGCCCTGTTCGCGGTGGCCTTTGGTGCCCTGTGGGGCTGGCAGGGTGTGGTGTTCTTCCTGGGGCAGAGCTTCTTCGCCGCCCTGGCGCTGGAGATCATCAACTACATCGAGCATTACGGTCTGCACCGTCGTGTGAACGACAAAGGGCGTTTCGAGCGAGTAACCCCGGCGCACAGCTGGAACTCCAACTACCTGCTGACCAATATTGCCCTGTTCCAGCTGCAGCGACACAGTGACCACCACGCTTACGCCAAGCGTCGTTACCAGGTTCTGCGTCACTACGAAGAAAGCCCGCAACTGCCGGGTGGCTATGCCGCCATGTACGTTCTGGCTCTGTTCCCGCCGCTGTGGAAGAAAGTCATGAACCCACGAGTGGAAGCCTACTACGAGGGTGAAATGGACCAGCTGTTCCGTGAGGCGAAGCGGGTGAACAACATTGCCTGAAAAACAATGAATCACTAACCGCGAAACAAAAAGCCCCGGCAATGCCGGGGCTTTTTGTTGAGGGGCGGGCTGCGAAAGTCGCTGGCACGGATGGGGCGAACTCGCGGCTAGCCGTTCAGTAACCGCTGTATTCGCTTGCCAGGATAGCCATCACGGCGAGCAGGACCAGTACCCCAATCAGCATCAGGACAGTGGCAATGATGCCGAGCACCTTGCCTGCCAGGGTCATGCCCTCACCGCTTTTGTCCATGCGGCCATCGCGAATGGCGGCAAGATCCTTGCTGCCGATGATCCAGGCAGCGATGCCGAGCGGGGCAAACATCAGCAGTCCCAGCAGGCCAAGGATGAGCACCAGTGCGCCACGATGCGCCAGGGTTGCGCCTGCCTCGTTGAGAGGCGCACGAATCGCCACCTCGTGATCCATGGGCGAAGGTTCTGGTCGGCGACCGGTAAATGCCGCGGCCAGTAGCAGGGCACTGATCGCGATATAGAAAAAAGTGTAGCTGCCCGCGGCAATCAGACTGTAAATATCATTGCTTAGCTGGCCATCAATCATGCGTTCCAGCAATACCCTATGAGTAAAGATGGAAAAGGCACTTTGCAGCAACGTCAGCACACTGGCGAGGGTGACAAGAATGGCGGAGGTACGCGCCCGTTGAAAGAAAACGCCGGCGAGTACAAACCCGCTTAATGCCATCAAAAATGCTGGCAGCTGCATAAGCAGTTGCGAAAGCCAGGGCATGATTTTTCCTTGTTATCAGGTGAAGTGAGTCGGTCCGCGCAGGCACATATTTGCGTTGACGCGAGCAAAAGACGTTTATTGGCGCCAGAACATGGGGGTGAAGAGAACCAGCAGGGTGAAAATTTCCAGGCGTCCGGCAATCATCAGGATGGTCATCATCCATTTGGCACTATCGGTAATGTTGATGAAGCCACCGCCAACCTGGCCGATGCCGACGCCCAGGTTGTTGAGGCTGGCCGCCACGGCGCTGACCGCGGTGGTCAGGTCCATGCCGGTCATGGTGAACAGCAGGGTAAAGATTACCGAGATGGTGATGTACACGCCCACAAACCCCCATACCGCTTGCAGTACACGATCTGGAACGGATTGACGGCCAAAGCGCAGGGCGAAAATGCCATTGGGATAAATCAGGCGGCGCAATTCCCGAACACTGTGATGAAAGACCAGTGCCGCACGGACGGCTTTCATGCCGCCGCCGGTGGAGCCTGCACAGCCACCAATAAAGCTGGTGAATACCAGCAGATAAGGAATAAAGCCGGGGAAGGCGGCGGCGTTGGTGCTGGTTAAACCCGTGCCGGTGCTGAATGAGGCCACCTGAAATGCCGAGTGGCGCAGGGCATCAAAAAAGTGGAAGTCGTAGTGGAAGAACAATAGCCCTGCAGTAATGATGGCGGTGTACATCATGAACAGGCCGATAAAAAAGCGGAATTCCGGATCGCGAAGATAGGCGAACAGGGAGCGGCCTCGCCATACTGCAAAGTGCAGCGCAAAGTTCAGGCCGCCGATCAGAATGAAAATCGTGGCGGTCCAGTCAATCAATGGGTTGTCCCAGTACGCCATGGAAGCGTCATGAGTGGAAAACCCGCCCGTGGCAACAGTGCTGAAGCTGTGGCATATGGCGTCGAAAACACTCATGCCGAAGGCCCAGTAAAGCGTCGCGCAGGCCACGGTAATAAAGAGGTAAAGGAACCACAGGGCCTTGGCGGTTTCCGCGATACGGGGGGTCAGTTTGGCATCTTTCATGGGGCCGGGGATTTCGGCCTTGTACAGCTGCATGCCCCCGATGCCGAGCATGGGCAGAATCGCCACTGCCAAGACCACCACGCCCATGCCGCCGAGCCATTGCAGCTGCTGGCGGTAGAACAGAATTGATTTGGGTAAAAAGTCGATGCCGGAAAGAATGGTGGCGCCGGTGGTGGTAAGCCCGGAGACCGACTCAAACACCGCATCGGTAAAACCTACGGGCACATCATCGCTGATGATCAGCGGCAGTGCCCCGATCACCCCAAGCACCGACCAGAACAGGGTGACGACCAGAAAGCCGTCACGGGTTTGCAATTCCGCCTTGTTGCGGAAGAACGGCAGCCACAACCCGAGCCCGAGCAGTAGCGTGATCACAAAGGAAATCAGAAATGGCCCTTCGCTGCCTTCCTGATACCAGTATGACACGGCCACGGGGGGCATCATGGTAAAGCTGAATACCACCAGTAGCAGGCCAAGGATCTTTGAGATCAACGCGAAGTGCATGGTTAGGAGGCCTGGTCGGACGTCGGACGTGTGATATCTGACGCGCAAACACTGAAACGTGATGCGAGGTTAAAAGCGTCCGACGTCCGACGCCCGACGTCCGACCGGTCAAACGAAACTGCCAACATTGCCGCCACTCCAGCCACCACAGAATCTCCTAAAAGAACGTAAAGCCCACCTGGAACAGTTTTTCTACGTCCCGGGTGCGGCGTTTGTCGATCAGGAACAGGATGACGTGATCGTCAGGTTCGATCATCACGTCATCATGGGCAATCAGTACTTTTTCTCCGCGCACGATGGCGCCGATGGTGGTGCCTTCGGGCAGGTCGATATCTTCAATGGCGCGGCCCACCACTTTGGACGATTTGGCGTCGCCGTGGGCAATGGCTTCAATCGCTTCGGCGGCGCCGCGACGCAGGGAGTAGACGTTCACCACGTCGCCGCGGCGTACGTGGCTGAGCAGGCTGCCGATGGTGGACTGTTGAGGCGAAATGGCGATATCGATGTCGTGCCCTTGCACCAGATCCACATAGGCCGGGTTGGAAATCAGTGTCATGACTTTACGTGCGCCCAGCCGCTTGGCCAGCAACGAAGCCATGATGTTGGCCTCGTCGTCGTTGGTCAGGGCGCAGAACACATCGGTGTTTTCGATGTTGGCCTTGAGCAGTTCGTCACGGTCGGTGGCGAGGCCTTGCAGCACCACGGTCTGGTGCAGTTTTTCCCCGAGCCACTCGGCGCGATCAGGACTGCGCTCCAGCACCTTGACGTTGTAGCGAGTCTGGATGGTCTTGGCCAGACGGTAGCCGATGTTGCCGCCGCCAGCGATGACCACGCGCTTGTAGTTGTGCTCAAGACGACGCAGTTCGCTCATGACGGCGCGGATGTCGTTCTTGGCTGCAATAAAGAACACTTCGTCATCGGCTTCGATAACGGTGTTGCCTTCCGGAATGATGGGGCGGCCGCGACGGAAGATGGCCGCCACGCGGGTGTCCACATTGGGCATGTGCTTGCGCAGTTCGCGCAGCTCGTTGCCGACCAGCGGGCCGCCATAATAGGCGCGCACCGCCACCAGCTGTACCCGGCCGCCGGCAAAGTTCACTACCTGCAGGGCTCCGGGGTGCTCAATCAGGCGACGAATATAATCGGTGACTACCTGCTCGGGGCTGATGATCACATCGATGGGCAGGGCGTTTTCGTTGAACAGCTTTTCCGACCGGCTGGTGTAGTGGGCGGTGCGGATACGGGCAATCTTGGAGGGGGTGCGGAACAGGGAGTAAGCCACCTGACAGGCGATCATGTTCACCTCGTCAGAGTTGGTTACGGCGATCAGCATGTCGGCGTCTTCGGCGCCGGCCTCTTTCAATACCGCAGGGTAGCAGCCCATGCCGCGCACGGTGCCGATGTCGAGTCGGTCGCCGAGCTCACGCAGACGCTCCGCATCGGTGTCGATGACGGTGATGTCGTTGCGCTCGTTGGCCAGGTTTTCCGCCAGGGTGCCCCCCACCTGACCGGCACCGAGAATAATGATCTTCATGTATCCTGCTGAGCCCCCTTGCGCAGGCAAGCCAGATAAAAGCCATCCGGTCCGTCTTGCTGCGGAAACAACTGCCATCCCGCGTCGACCATTGTGGCCTGTTCCGGCCGCGGCGTCACATCCCGGGCTTGTGGCTGGCGCTGCAGGAAGGCGCTGATCTGGTGATCATTCTCTTCGCGCAGTACCGAGCAGGTGGCATACACCAGCATGCCGCCGGGTTTGAGCAGCGGCCATAGTGCATCCAGCATGCGGGCTTGTAAATCGGCCAGTACCGGAATGTCCGACGACTTTCGGTGCCACTTTACATCCGGTTGGCGGCGCAGGATGCCGGTGGCGGAACAGGGAGCGTCCAGCAGGATGGCATCGAACGGCTTGCCGTCCCACCAGCTGTCGGGCTGGCTGGCATCGCCCTGCAACAGGGTGGCGGTGGCGTTGAGGCGGGCCAGATTCTCTTCGATACGGCGCAGCCGTTTGCCTTCCAGCTCCAGCGCGACCAGCTCGGCGTTGGGGAATTTCTCGCGCAGCTGGCCAGTCTTGCCGCCGGGGGCCGCGCAGGCATCGAGAATGCGGCCAGTGGGCGGTGCCTGCAGTAATTCTGCGGGCAGTTGGGCGGCTTCATCCTGTACCGACAGGGCGCCTTGCTCAAAGCCGGGCAGATCGAACACCGGCCGGGCCGGCGTCACATAAATGCTCCAGGGGGACAGTTCACCGGGGCGGGCGCCCTCACCCAGGGCGGCAATGGCGCCGGCGCGCTGTTGCTGCTGGCGATTGACCCGCAAGGTAAAGGGCGGCGTGTGCAGGTTGGCCTGGGCGATAGCGTCGGCTTGATCCGGCCAGTCCTGGCGCCAGCGTTTGTACAGCCAGTCCGGCAGGCTCAGGCGGATGTTCGGGGTGGCGTCGGCAAGCGCGTGCTCAGCAGGTAGCTGGCTGGCTTTGCGCAACACGGCGTTGCTGAGCCCGGCGGCCCAGGGGGCTTTCAGCTTGCGGCACAGGGCCGGGTACGCATTGACGATGGCATGGGCCGGGCGTTCGGTGAACCACAGCTCGTACAGTCCGGCCAGCAGGGCCAGGCGCACAGGTTGGGCGCTGGCCTTGAGGGGCTTGGATAATTGCTGGTTGAGCCAGTGGTTGAGGGGGCGCAAATGGCGGCAGACCCCAAAGCTGATGTCGCGCATCAGGCCGCCGTCGCTGCCAGCCAGGGGGAAGTCCCGCAGCACCTCGCGCAGGCTTTCCCCGTCGCCCTTGCCGGGAATCACCCGGTCAAGGACACGCACGGCACTGAGCCGCGGGTCAGGCGTCGCCACGGTCTGCATCCAGCGGATCACCAAGAGGCTCGCCCACCTGGAACAGGTCGGGGTTGCCGCGCAACAGGTCCGCTACGGCCATGCGCCGTTTGCCAGGCAGTTGCAGCTCTTCCAGCGTCAGGATGCCATCACCTGTGGCCACCTGAATGCCGTTGTCATCCACGTTGAGGATATGGCCGGGTTCGTCGTCATCCTTGCCGGGCAGGGGGCTTTCGCTGGCTTTCCAGATGCGCATGGGTTGGCCTTTCAAAGGCACCCACGCGACAGGAAAGGGGTTGAAGGCACGAATGCGGTTATACAGGGCGCGGGTGGGCAGGCGGAAATCCAGCAGCCCCTCGGCCTTGCTGAGTTTGTGGGCGTAGGTGACACCGTCGTCAGGCTGCACGGTGGCGTTGGCCAGATACGGCTCCAGATCATTCAGTACGGTGACCAGCAGGCGAGCGCCCTGGGCAGCCAGCCGGTCGTGCAGCTCGCCGCCGGTCTCGCTGTCACCGATGGGTAGCGCTTCGCTGAGCAGCATGGGGCCGGTATCAAGCCCGGCTTCCATCTGCATGATGGTGTTGCCGGTTTCGGTGTCGCCCACGCTGATGGCGCGCTGGATTGGCGCTGCCCCACGCCAGCGGGGCAGCAGGGAGCCGTGCACGTTCAGGCAGCCAAGCCGTGGGATGTCGAGCACGGCCTGGGGAATGATCAGGCCGTAGGCGACCACCACCAGGGCATCCAGATTCAGGTCGCGCAGCTGCTGGCGAATGGCCTCGCCCTTGAGGTTTTCCGGCTGCAGCACGTCAATGTGATGGGCCTGGGCCAGCTGTTTGACCGGGCTCATCTGGACCTTCTTGCCGCGACCGGCAGCGCGGTCCGGCTGGGTGAGTACGGCTACCACTTCATGCTGGCTGTCGAGTAAGGCCTGCAGGCTGGCGGCGGCGAAATCCGGGGTGCCGGCGAAGGCGAGACGTAGGGGTTTCAATGAGCGGCCTCTTTAGAGCGGTGAGCTACGAGCTATGAGCTGCGAGCCTCTACGCGATTGATGATGTGTGCAGGCTGAAGCGAATCAGCCGCGTTTGCGGGTTGGGCGCGGGCACTGAGGTGAATCAATGAAGGAGTGCGATCGCGCCTCGCAGCTGGTCGCTCGAAGCTGTCAGCTGCCTTTCACCCCTGCAGCCGGTGCACTTTCTCCAGCTTCTTCTTGATCCGGTCGCGCTTCAGGCGTGAGACATAGTCCACGAACAGCTTGCCTTCCAGGTGATCAATTTCATGCTGGATACAGGTGGCCAGTAGCTCGTCGGCCTCTTCCTCGAAAACATTACCGTCCCGGTCCAGCGCCTTGATCTTCACCCGTGCCGGGCGCTTGACCTTCTCATAGAAGCCGGGGACCGACAGGCAGCCTTCCTCGTAGGGGGCAAGATCGTCGGTGAGCGGGGTGATTTCCGGGTTGATGAACACCCGCGGCTCGGACTTGTCTTCGGACAGGTCCATGACGATGACACGCTTGTGTACGTTCACCTGGGTGGCGGCCAGGCCAATCCCGGGGGCGTCGTACATGGTTTCGAACATGTCGTCGATCAGTTTGCGAAGCTCGTCATCCACCTTTTCCACCGGCTTTGCTACGGTTCGTAGCCGGGGGTCAGGGAATTCCAGTATTTCCAGTTTGGCCATGTACGTTCTCGGCAGTTGCGGTAGCACTCGAAATTTGGTTGCTAAATATATGATCGCATTGCTAATATCCAAAAGAAACCGTGCCTGCCTCAAGGACGCACGGCAGCTCTTGGGGATGAGTCCAATAATGATAAAAGGAATCCGATGATGATGAAATCGGTCCAGCGCGCCTTCACTGTCGGGTTGATGCTATCGGTTGCCACTCTGGCCTCCGCCGCCGTCACCCTGAAAGAGGGGCATCCCAACAAATATTACGTGAAAAACGGTGACACCCTGTGGGACATCAGTGGCCGTTTTCTCGAAGAACCCTGGCAGTGGCCGGAAATCTGGCAGATCAACGAGGAGATCAGCAATCCTCACCTGATCTACCCCGGCGATGAGATCCGCCTGTCCTACGTTAACGGTGAGCCCCGGCTGAGCGTTGAGCGTGGCGTGCAGGAGCAGGTCATGGACAACGGTGTGGTCAAGCTCACCCCCAAGGTGCGTGAGATTGCCAACGACGAAGCGATCCCGGCGATTCCCGCCAGTGCCATTGCTGCCTACCTGAAGGAAGGCCTGGTGGTCACCCGTCAGGAAATCCAGGAAGCCCCCTACATTGTCGGTGGGCGTGACCGCCGGGTGGTGTTTGGTGAAGGCGATACGGTCTATGCCCGTGACAGCCGTACCCAGTGGGAAGAGCTGGATCAGGGCTACGGCATTTACCGTACCGGTGAGCAGTATGTGGACCCTGACACCAATGAAGTGCTGGGCTACGAAGCCCGCCAGGTAGGCCTGAGCCGCGTATCCAACCACGAAGGCGAGATGCTGAGCCTGCGGGTCACCAGCTCGACCGAAGACATTCGCATCGATGACCGCATCTTCTCCACGGAAGATCGTCGCGTGCGCGCAGTGCTGTATCCATCTGCACCGGATACCAAGGTAGAAGCCAAGATCATCCGCTTCTTCGACCGTATCAACAGTGTGGCCCGTAACGACGTAGTGGTGTTGAGCAAGGGCCTGCGCGATGGCCTGAAGGAAGGCAACGTGCTGGACGTGTTTGGTGCCGGCGAAGTGGTGCGTGACCGTCAGCTTGGCGATAACGTTCAGCTGCCCCGCGAGAAGACCGGGTCGCTGGTGATCTTCCGGGTGTTCGACAAGGTCAGCTACGGCTTGATTATGGAATCCACTCGTCCTATTTATATGAACGACGCTGCTGAAAGCCCGGCAGGAAGCTACTGATACCGTAAACCGGCGTCTGCGCTCGCCTGCTTTCAGTCCTGATAACCGTCAACGCACACAAGGAGGTGGGCGATGGACGGACAATTCAAACGCCTGCTGTTGCAGGCGTTGTTTTCCCCGTCATCAGCGGCCCTGGGCCGCGCCTTGAAACAACACCGTATCGGGTCCGCACCGGTCTCCGATTTTCTGCCCATGTTGCCCGCTGGCCTGAAAGAACGGGCTCGCTTGCTGGACAACACCGGCACTCTGTCTGCCCATTACGAGAACCTGCGAGAGCAGGGTTGGCGCTGGGTCGCCTTGGGCGATGCGGACTACCCGTCGTTGCTGGCGGATATTCAGGATGCTCCCGGCGTGCTGGCCGTGCGGGGCGACGTCGGCATCCTCAATGCGCCGGGGTTGGCCATCGTCGGTGCCCGCAACGCCTCTGCCGATGGGCTCGATAACAGCCGCCGGTTTGCCCGCCAGCTGGCTGGCGCCGGTTTTGTGGTGGTTAGCGGTCTGGCGCTGGGCGTGGATGCCGCAGCCCATCGCGGCGCGCTGGCTACCGGCAAGACCGTAGCGGTGCTGGGCAGTGGTCCTGACCGGATTTACCCGCCCCGCAATGCCATGCTGGCGGGTCAGATCGTCGAGGGTGGCGGGGCCGTGGTGACAGAATTCTCACCGGGCTCGGCACCGCTACCGTCCCAGTTTCCCATGCGTAATCGTATTATCAGTGGGTTGTCGCTGGGGACGATCGTGGTGGAAGCCGCGTTGCGCAGTGGTTCGTTGATCACTGCCCGCACAGCCTTGTCTCAGGGCCGTGAGGTCTTTGCCATCCCGGGCAGCATTCATAATCCGCTCAGCAAGGGGTGCCACCAACTGTTGCGTGATGGGGCCAGTTGGCTGGAATCCGTGGACGATATCTTTCGGGCCTTTGGGGATTTCCGGCGCAGTGTGGAGGCCAGCGGTGTCCGCGAAGACGCGGCGCAGCCCGCCTTGCTGCAGCATCTGACCTCGGGGCTCAATTCCATGGATGTGCTGCAGGCGCGTACCGGCCTGCCCATGCAGGAGCTGGCCGGGCAGTTGTCGGATCTGGAGCTGGAAGGCTGGGTGGAGCGGGTGTCAGGTGGTTACCTGAAGCGCTCTGCCAGCCATACGTCTTGAGTCAGGCCTGCGGGCAGGGTAAGTTCGCGTTTTTCCCTGCAGGGCCTGGCATGTATCAGCATCTTCTCAGTGCCGCACACATCATCCAGTCGGGTGGTGTGGTGGCTTACCCCACCGAATCCGTCTACGGGCTCGGTTGTGACCCCTTCAGCCGGACGGCGGTCATGCGCCTGCTGGCGATCAAGCAGCGCCCGGAGCACAAGGGGCTGATTCTGATCGGCGCGGATCTGGAGCAGCTGGCGCCCCATGTGGTACTGGATGCACGCCAGCACGAGCAGCTGGGCCGTGAATGGCCGGCGCCCCGTACCTATCTGGTAGAGGCGGGGCCCAGTGTGCCAGCGTGGGTGACCGGCAAGCATCGCAAGGTGGCGATCCGGGTGCCGGATCACCCGCTGGCACGGGAGTTGTGTCGGCTGGTCGGGCACCCGATCATTTCTACCAGTGCCAACCTGTCCGGGCGTCCGTCTACCCGAAACCGGTTTCAGGTGGCGCGCCAGCTTGGGGATCGGCTGGACTTTATTGTGTCCGGCGCCTGTGACCGCGCGAGCAAACCCTCTACCATTATCGATCTGGAAAGCGGCCAGACCCTGCGCGCCTGACGCGTGTGCCTGGCCTCTGTCATTCCCGGGGAGAAAAGCATGTCAGACGTTTCACTGCAGGCGGTAAAAGACTACCTGCTGGACCTGCAGGACCGTATTTGTGAGGAACTGGCGGCCGAAGATGGCGGCGGTGCGTTCCGTGAAGATGCCTGGGATCGCGAACAGGGCGGCGGTGGCCGCAGTCGCGTGATGGAAAACGGCACTGTGATCGAGAAAGGCGGGGTGAATTTTTCCCACGTATTTGGCAGTCAGTTGCCACCGTCGGCTACCGCCGCACGACCTGAACTGGCCGGTCGCAGTTTTCAGGCCATGGGGGTGTCTCTGGTGATTCACCCGAAAAACCCCTATGTCCCCACCAGTCATGCCAATGTGCGTTTTTTCGTGGCCGAAAAGGAAGGCGAAGCACCGGTGTGGTGGTTTGGCGGTGGCTTCGATCTGACGCCCTACTACGGTTTTGAAGAGGATGTAACGCAATGGCATCGCACCGCCAAGGCGGCTTGTGATCCTTTTGGCGATGACATTTATCCGGAATTCAAACGCTGGTGTGATGACTACTTTCATCTCAAGCACCGGGACGAGCCCCGTGGTGTCGGCGGCCTGTTTTTCGATGATCTGAACCGTTTCGATTTCGATACCAGTTTTGCCCTGATGCGCAGTGTCGGCGATGCCTATGTGAAGGCGTACCGGCCGATCATGGCCCGTCGCAAGGACTTGGCATACGGTGAGCGCGAGCGCAATTTCCAGCTCTACCGCCGTGGCCGTTATGTGGAGTTCAACCTGGTCTTCGACCGCGGCACCATCTTTGGTCTGCAATCCGGTGGCCGTACGGAATCCATTCTCATGTCGCTGCCGCCGCTGGTGCGCTGGGACTACGATTGGCATCCGGAGCCCGGCAGTGCTGAAGCCGAGCTGTATGAAAAATTCCTGATCCAGCGGGAGTGGCTATGACCGCCTTGTACTGCGTTTTTGGTAATCCGGTGGCGCACTCTCGCTCGCCGGATATCCACCATGCTTTTGCCGCCCAGCAGGGTGACGACCTGCGTTATGAAAAACGTGAAGCGCCGTTGGACGATTTTGCCGGAGCGGTAAATGCGCTGCGCGCTGATGGTGGGCTGGGGGCCAATGTCACGGTTCCGTTCAAGGAACAAGCCTATCAATTATGCGGTGCAGTCACCGAGCGAGCTGACCTTGCGGGGGCCGTCAACACCTTGTGGTGGGAAGGGGATCAACTGAACGGTGACAACACCGATGGCGCCGGGCTGGTCACCGACATCCGCGAGAATCTGGGCTGGGCGATTCAGCGCAAGCGCGTGCTGGTACTGGGTGCTGGTGGTGCGGTGCGGGGTGTCATGGGGCCGTTGCTGGCAGAAAAACCGACCCTGGTGCGGGTCGCGAACCGCACCCGAGAGAAAGCGGAAATTCTGGCCCGCCAGTTTATGGACGGCAGCAACTCACCGGTGCTTGGCAGTGGCCTGGAAAATCTCATGGGGCAGTTTGATCTGGTCATCAATGCCATTTCAGCGGGGCTGCACGGTGACATGCCTGACTTGCCCGACGGGCTCTTGGCGGAGGGCGCCGTGGCCTACGACATGGTCTATGGCAGCGAACCCACGCCGTTCATGCGCTGGGCGCAGCAGCAGGGCGCGGCGGCCACCGCAGATGGACTGGGCATGCTGGTGGAACAGGCTGCGGAAGCCTTTGCACTCTGGCGGGGCTGGCGGCCCGATACGGCCCCGGTCATGGCGATGATGCGCCGATGATGGAAGGTGGGGTGATGTATGAGGTGATCTATGCTTCGGTGGTCTCGCTGGCCATGGTGCTTGTCACTGTCACCCTGCATTTTTGGACTCTGGCCGGGCTGTCCGAATTGCTCAAGCGTTGGAAGCAGCGGGTACGGGGTGAAATTCTTGTGGTGGTGATCATCATGTTCGCTGCGCACATGGTTGAAATTTCGCTCTACGGCCTCATTTATTTCTGGATCGACAATAACGATACCGCCATGAATCTGGGAGGCGCCGTGGATGGCAGTTTCCTGGATCACCTGTATTTTTCGGCAGCCTGCTATACCTCATTGGGGCTCGGGGATCTCTATCCCATGGGCACCTTGCGGCTAGTGGCGGGGGTGGAAGCTCTCAATGGATTGATTTTGATTACCTGGTCGGCATCGTTTGCCTTCCTGGTCATGCAGCGGCGCTGGCGTTTCTGATATTGCTGCAGGGCGGCCTTTCGGGGGCAACCACATAATCTGTTGAGAGAAAGGTATGTCCACACCGCTGTTGGCCCGTGCATCGAGCCTGGGTCTCTTTATTATCGCTTTGCCTGTAGCAGCCTCCGCATCGACGTTAGGTTTTTCCTGGGATAACGATCTGTTCGTCGGTTCTGATGGGCAATATACCAATGGCGTTCGCCTCAGCTGGGTGGGGGATGGGCATGATTGCGGCCAGGCAGGCTCTGTGACCTGCTCGTTGGCAAAAGGGCTTTCCCCCTTGCCGGGAGTGGGGGTGAGAGATCGACAGAATGCCATGACCCTGAGCCTTGAGCAGGCCATGATCACGCCTTCAGATATCAGCCGGACTACGCCGGATTACCAGGACCTGCCCTACATCGGCTACAGCAACCTGGAAGCCGGCCTGTTCAGCTGGGGGGCAGACAGTCTTACCGGGTATGGCGTGCGCATCGGTGTGGTCGGAGAAGACTCCGGTGCGGAGCAGAGCCAGAAAATGGTGCATCGCATCACCGGTTCTACCGAGCCGCAGGGCTGGGAACACCAGCTTGGGCCGGATGTGATTGGTGGCGCGTACGTTATCCATGCACGCCGGGCCTGGCAGCGGGTTTCTGACAGTGGCTGGCAAACCGAGTTGGGATATGCCGCTGGCGTGGATGCCAATAATTTCCATGCCACCGCCTCGGCGGGGGGCTTCCTGCGCTTTGGCAGAAACCTGCCGCGTAATTTCATACCGGATTATGCGGGTATCGGCACGGCGGGTTCATTGGTGGGGTTGTTCGACGGACACGGTTTTGGCTGGGAAGCCTTTGTTGCCACGTTTGGGGAATATATCGGTTATTCCTATCTGGAAGAGCACAGTGGGCCCTATCAGGTAGAAACCCGCGACGGCATTCTCGGTCTGGTGATTGGCGGCGGCGTTCGCTGGGACCGCTTTTCTTTCACCCTGACCTTGCAAGGCTCCAGCTCACCACTGCGTGACAGCAATGAACCGCTGAGCTTCGGCAACATGTCGTTCATGTGGCAGATCTGATTGCCCTTGTGGGAGCCGGGCTTCTACAAGGGGGCGCGCCAGCAAGGGTTACACATGCCCCCCTTCTTCCAGATAACGATCCTTCAGGCGCACATAATTCCCCGCCACATAGGTCAGGAACTGCCGTTCCTCCCCGGTCAACGGGCGCGCTTGCCGGGCGGGCTGGCCGCGGTACAGAAAACCACTTTCCAACCGCTTGCCCGGGCCCACCAGAGAACCGGCCGCCACGATCACCTCGTCTTCCACCACAGCGCCATCCATGATGATTGCCTGCATGCCCACCATGACCCGGTTACCCAGTGTGCAGCCGTGCAGCATGGCCTGATGGGCAATGGTGACATCGTCGCCGATCTTCAGCCCGTAGCCGCCGGGATTGAAGGTGGAGGCATGGGTGATGTGTAGCACGGCGTTATCCTGAATGCTGACCCGCGCGCCAATTTCGATGCGATGCATGTCGCCCCGGATCACCGCCTTGGGCCACACCGAGCAGTCATCGCCCAGGTGCACCTCCCCGATGACGGTGGCATCCCTGTCCACAAATACCCGTTCACCCAACTGCGGGGCCTTGTCTTCAAAGCGGCGAATCCCCATCACTGATACACTCTGGATTAACAAATGAATAACTGTAGGGCGGAAAGGGGCCAGTCCATCTCCGCCATCAAACGCCAAATCGGCGGAGATCGCCTGAGGCTATTTCCGCCCTACGGTGCAACACACCGTGAAGGTCCATTATCCACCTTCAGGTTGTACAGACAACGCAGGACCGAGACCCCATGAGCAACAACAATCCGCTGATTGATTACACCGACCTTCCGCCCTTCTCCGAGATCAAGCCGGAGCATGTGCTGCCCGCTGTCGAGCAGCTGGTCGCGCAGGGGCGTGCCCGTATCGAGCAGGTGCTGGCGGCGGGACAATTTGATTACGCCAGTCTGGTGCAGGCGCTGGATGAGGAAGATGACCGTCTCGGCAAGGCCTTCGGCCCGGCCGGGCACCTCAACGCCGTTGCCCAGAATGAGGCCCTGCGTAATGCCTACAATAGTTGTCTGCCCCTGCTCAGCGAATACGGCACCGAAGTGGGACAGAACGCGGCTTTGTGTGCCGCCTATCAGTCCCTGCGCGACAGTGCGCAATGGGATTCGCTGACCGAGGCCCAGCAGAAAGATATCGACAATACCCTGCGGGATTTTCGTTTGTCCGGGGTGGACCTGCCGGAAGACAAGAAAGCCGAGTACATGGCCAATTCCAAACGGTTGTCCGAGCTCACCAGCACCTTTTCAGACAACGTGCTGGATGCCACCCAGGCCTGGAGCAAGCACGTGACCGATGAGGCTGAGCTGGAGGGTCTACCTGAAAGCGCCCGTGCCGGGGCGGCCGATCGCGCCAACGCGGAAGGCAAGGAAGGCTGGTTGCTGACACTGGATGCGCCGGTGTTCATCGCGGTGATGAGCCATTGCAGGAACGCTGCGTTGCGAGAGGAAATGTACACCGCCTGGACCACCAAGGCGTCGGACCAGGGCCCCCATGCCGGCAAGTTCGACAATGCCGCGATCATGGATGAAATTCTGGCGCTGCGGCATCAGCAGGCCCAGCTGCTGGGGTTTGCCAACTATGGCGAAAAATCCCTGGCGACAAAAATGGCCCGCGATGTACAGGAAGTCATGAGCTTCCTGGAAGACCTGGCCGAACGGGCCAAGCCGCAGGCAGAACAGGAACTGGCTGAACTGAAAGCGTACGCCGCAGAGCAGGGGGCGGATGACCTGCAGCCCTGGGATATCGGTTTCTGGAGCGAGCGTCTGCGAGAGGAACGCTACAGTATTTCCGAAGAAGAACTGCGTCCGTGGTTCCCGGCAGATACCGTGATCAACGGCATGTTTGCGATTGTCGGCAAACTGTTCGGCATCCAGTTCCGGGCTCGCCAGGACGTGGAAACCTGGCATGACGATGTGCGTTTCTATGAGCTGGTGGACGATGACGGCAGTGTTCGCGCGGCCTTCTATCTGGACATGTATGCCCGCACCGGCAAGCGCGGTGGCGCCTGGATGGATGATGCGCGCATTCGCCGCCGCCTGGCGGATGGATCGGTACAAACGCCGGTGGCCTACCTGACCTGTAATTTTGCACCGCCCGCGGGAGGCAAGCCGGGCCTGCTGACACACGATGAAGTGGTCACCCTGTTCCACGAATTCGGTCACGGGCTGCATCACATGCTGACCGAGCAGGATGTGTCCGGGATTTCCGGTATCAATGGTGTCGCCTGGGATGCGGTGGAACTGCCCAGCCAGTTTCTGGAAAACTGGTGCTGGACCGAAGAAGGCATTGCCCTGATTTCCGGTCACTTTGAAAGTGGTGAACCGCTGCCGAAGGAAAAACTGGAAAAAATGCTCGCCGCCAAAAACTTCCAGAGCGCCATGCAGATGGTGCGTCAGCTGGAGTTTTCGTTGTTCGACATGCGGATTCATGCTGAGTACCAGCCGGGCATGAACCTGTATGCCGTGTTGAAGGATGTGCGTGAGCAGGTGTCGGTGATTCAGCCGCCGGCGTTCAACCGCTTCCCCAACAGCTTTGGCCATATCTTTGCGGGCGGCTATGCGGCGGGGTATTACAGCTACAAGTGGGCGGAAGTGTTGTCTGCCGATGCCTACTCGCGCTTTGAAGAAGACGGTGAGTTCAACGAACAAACTGGCCGCGCTTTCCGTAGCGAAATTCTTGCCAAGGGCGGCAGCCGCGAACCCATGGAACTGTTCAAGGCCTTCCGGGGCCGCGAGCCCAGTGTGGAACCGCTGCTGCGTCATTCCGGTATCAACGGCTAGGGAGCCTCACCGCAGGAGCGGCGCTTGCGCCGCCCCTGTGTAAGAGAGGGAGCAACATGAAACGTCAGTTTATTGCCGGGGCCACGTGCCCGGAGTGTGGTCAGCAGGACAAGATTCAGCGCGTCATCGAAGACGATCGCCAGTGGATGGAGTGTGTGTCCTGTGGTGCCAGCAAGGACCTGGATGCCAAGCCGCCTGAAGCGACCGATGCCCTGGCCAGGCCGGTCACCCTGTTGCCGCCCAAGAAATAGTGCTGCATCAGCGGCCCGAACTCCGCTCTGTAGAACCGGTTCGTTCGATGAAGGATTTCCATTCCCCGAAAGGGGTCCAGATGCGGGCCAGGTCGGCAGCAGCCTGTTCCCTGCCCGTTCCCAGCTTCTCGATCCGGTAACGATAAAGAAAAGCCGACACGCGCATGTTGGCGGCGCAGTGTACCCACACCGGCAACGTCCCTGCTTCTTTCATGGCAAAACAGAAGCGCAGATAGTCCCATTCCGTCGGGTTTTTGAAGTCCACCGGGATATGTACGTAGCGCATGCCGAGTCGGGTGACCACGGTCGCTTCATCTTCCAGGGCATTCTCTGCGCCGTGGGGAGCAAGATTGATCACGGTGGCGAAGCCGGCTTCGGCGATGCGAGTAAACTGAGCCACCGTGGGTTGCCCGGAGCTTGATAGCGTGGAGCTGATTGGAAGGTAGTTAAATATCTGTTCCAGCCGCACGGCACGGGGCGCAGGTCGAAACAGGGTACGGGTAAAGCCCAGGCTGCTGCGCAGACTGTTGAAGCCGTTGAAGTAGCGGACATCAAACAGCTTGATCAGGGTTCTGATTTTGCCTGGCCTTGCCATGGATCGGCTTCTCTGCAGTGGCGGCGAATAGGCACAGTGTTGGGGCAGTGGTAGGTTCCAGCAATGACCAATAGTGCACCGCGTATACATAAACAGCCATTGCATGCTGCGCGCAGGAGGGTGTGATCCCCACCCCCGTTTCTTGTTTTTCTCTCTCCGGTTTACGTATCCGCAGCAGCGGGAATATCCGGGCTCTCTGACATTCTTGGCGGAAACGGTGGTGATTCGCCGACAGTCTGGCCCGTTGCAGCGGCCGGTGGCGCCAGCAAAAAGGGCCGCAATGCGGCCCTTTTTTTATGGCGTGTTGTCGCGACGCGTATTGTCTACTTCTCCACAAACGCCCGCTCGATCACGTACTCACCCAGTTCGCCGCCACGGGTTTCCTTGAACCCCCAGTCGTCGAGGATGGCGGTGGTGTCCTTGAGCATGGCCGGGCTGCCGCACAGCATGAAGCGGTCGTTTTCAAGGCTCGGCTTGGGCAGACCCAGGTCCTCGAAGAGTTTGCCGCTGGTCATCAGGTCGGTGAGGCGGCCCTGGTTGCGGAACGGCTCACGGGTGACCGTGGGGTAGTACAGCAGCTTGCCTTTCAGGAATTCACCAAAGAACTCATTGTTGGGCAGTTCGTTTTCGATGGTGTCCTGATAGGCCAGTTCGGAGACATGACGCACACCGTGGGTCAGGATCACCCGGTCGAACTGGTCGTAAATCTCCGGGTCACGGATGATGCTCATGAACGGGGCCAGGCCGGTGCCGGTGGACAGCAACCACAGGTTCTTGCCGGGCAGCAGGTGGTCTGCCACCAGGGTGCCTGTGGGCTTGCGGCTCACATAGATCTTGTCGCCCGGCTGAATTTTCTGCAGCTGTGACGTCAGTGGGCCGTCCTGCACCTTGATGCTGAAGAACTCCAGTTCTTCTTCATAGTTGGCGCTGGCAATGGAGTAGGCGCGCAGCAGCGGGCGGCCATTGTCCTGCTCCAGACCAATCATGGTGAAATGCCCGTTCTTGAAACGGAAACCCGGGTCCCGGCTGGTAGTAAAGCTGAACAGGGTATCGTTCCAGTGACGAACGCTTGTGACGGTTTCAGTATTCAGATTAGACATAGTTAAATCAGCGCTTATTCCAAAATTCCAGTTGGTGGAAATTTAATCGAAATGGATTTATCGGTAAAATGGGTTGTTCCGATATTTGATATCGACAAAATCGATATCTATTAACGATAACGATTATCATTTAATCATGGAAATCGATCATGCGCTACACCCTCAGGCAGCTGGAAGTGTTTCTGGCCATTGCGCATTTTGAGAATGTGAGCCATGCAGCCAGCCATTTGAATATGTCCCAGTCTGCGGCGTCCGGTGCGCTCAAGGAGTTGGAAAGCCTCTACGAGGTGAAGTTTTTCGAGCGTGCCGGCAAGCGCCTCAAGCTCAATGAGCTGGGCCGCCAGTTCTGGCCACGGGCAGAGGCGCTGCTGGCCCAGGCCCGGGAACTGGAGTCGGACTTGCAGTCTCACCGGGATTTGGGGCGCTTGAATGTGGGGGCGACCCTGACGATCGGTAACTATCTGGCGGTGGCCATCATGGCCGAATACATGGCAGAGCAACCGGGCGCACGGGTACATCTGGAGGTGGCCAATACCCGCGCCATCGTCGACCGGGTGCTTACCTTCGAGCTGGATCTGGGCCTGATTGAAGGGGAGTTGAATCACCCGGATCTGGAATTGCTGCCCTGGTGTGATGATGAGTTGGTGGTGTTTTGTAGCCCGGAGCATGCGTTAGCGGGTAAGGGAGCGCTTACAGACGACGACCTCAGGGCGGCCCACTGGATTGTGCGCGAATCCGGCTCTGGCACCCGGCAGACCTTCGAGCGGGCGCTGCACGGGCTGGTGCCAGAGCTGGATCTGGCCCTGGAGCTGGAGCATACCGAGGCCATCAAACGGGCGGTGGAGGCCGGGCTGGGGATCAGCTGCCTGTCGCGGGTTTGCCTCAAGGAAGCGTTTAAACGGGGCTCGCTGGTGGAGTTGCCGGTGCCGCACCGGGACTTCAACCGGGAGTTTTACTTTGTCCTGCACCGGCAGAAATACCGTAGCCCGGGCATTGAACGGTGGTTGGAACTATGTCGCGATTCCGTACGGTAATCCGGCGCGGCCTGTGGGGGCTGCTGGCCTTGCTGATCATTGGGCTGTTGCTGCCAGAGGGGCGGCATATTCCCGTGCAGGGGGCGGATAGCCACGATTGGCATCCGCAAACCTTCTGGTATCACCCCTGGGGGAAATCCGGGGTCCACAAGGGCGTGGATATCTTTGCCCCGGCGGGTACCCCGGTGGTCGCCAGCAGTGGCGGTCTGGTGCTGTATCGCGGTGACGTGTCCCGCGGCGGCAAGGTGGTGCTGATACTGGGGCCGAAATGGCGGCTGCATTACTACGCCCACTTGCAGAGCATTGCTGACAGTGGGGTGTGGTTGGCAGCGGGTGAGTCGGTGGGTTCGGTGGGGGACAGTGGCAATGCGGCGGGTAAGCCGCCGCACCTCCACTATTCCCTGCTCAGCCTGTTGCCGATGCCGTGGCGCCGGGATGCCGCACCGCAGGGTTGGAAGAAGATGTTCTTTCTCGACCCCACGGCACATTTCACCCTCGATCGCGACGGTTGAATCAGTCGATCTTCTCGAAGTAACCCAGCACTTTCATGGCGGACAGGGTGCTTCCGTCGATATCCAGGGCCTCGCCGGCAAGGGCGGTGGCGGGGCTCTGGATGCCGGCAGCAATGGCCTTCCAGGTGGCTTCGGTGGTGTCGAGCGTGGCGACCACATCGTCATCAATGCCGGTGTGAACCTTGGCCACGCCACGACGAATACGCAGTGTGAATTGCTTATTGCTGTCACGGAAGGCGTAACCCAGCGCTACGTTCTCGTCGAGTGTGTCTTCCGCCTTTAGCAGTGCCGGCATGGCCTGGAGGAAATTCTCGATGGGCAGGGTGGCCAGGAAGTCCTCGCTCATTTGTGTACGGAAAGCCGGATTCAACCCGTCCGCGACTTCACGGGCAACGGTGAAGTAATAGTTGCGGGCATTGGGATTGGCTTCTTTTTCACCGAGCTGGCGCAGCGCATCCGCGCGCAGGGTTTTGACGGCATCGTCATCCGGTTTGAGCAGCATCAGATGATCACTGAGATCCAGCGCCCATTGGGCATCCTGATTCGCCAATGCCTGTCGGGCTTTGTCCAGCAGGGCATCGCGGCCTCCGGCCAGCTCCGCCATGCGTCGGGCTTCTTCCTCTTCCGCCAGCGGTTGCAGTTCGCTGGGGTTACCGCTGAACCAGCCCAGGTAGCCGTCAAACACCGAGCGCACCGACCAGCTGACCTTGCCATAGAACTCCTGTAGCCAGGGGTTGCTGGCCAGGTGCTCGGGCAGGTGCACCTTTTCCACAATTTGATCCGGGGTCAGTCCCAGATTCATGTAGCGCAGGGTCTGGTCGTGAACAAAGTTGATGGCATCACTGTAGTCGGTGAGTAGCTGTGCCACCTTGTCTGCGCCGTGAACCGGGCGGGTGTGGCTGGGGACAAGGTGCTCGGCACCCAGTTCGCGAATCGTATCGAGACTGTTGGCCCACTGCTTCACGTCCCGATAATAGGTACCGCGAATGGTGTAGAGATTGGGAAAGGTCTGATAAATGTTATCGCCGGTCAGCACGGTACGCTTTTCCGGCAGCCAGACAAACAGTTGATCTTCGGTTTCACCGGGAGCGTGGACCAGTTCGATCTGCAGGCCGGCGATGTTGACGGACAGCGAGTCCTTGAAGGTGTGCGTGGGCGGCAAGGCATAGAGCTGGCTGTCCGGGGTTATGCCCAGATGGGGGCCGATACCGTCATTGATGTGTTCGCCGTGAGGCAGGTGGTTGCCAAACATGCGCATGGAACGCGCGGTGATAATCGGCCGGATCTGATTGACCACCCGGTTGATGTAATAACTGGTGCTCTCATGGGCATAGACCGGGATGTCATTTCCTTCGGCAAACGCCGCTGCGCCGAACACATGGTCGGTATGGTTATGGGTGTAGATGATGGCCTTGACGGGCTTGTCGGTGAGGGTACGGAATGCGGCGAGCACTTCACGGGCTTCTTCTTCCGTTTCCATGGTGTCGACGATGATGATGCCATCGTCCCCTTCCAGCATAATGGAATTGGCTAGCCCGTAACCGATGGCCACATAGACTCCGTCGGTGACTTTTTCGACGCCTTTTCGGAACAGGTCGCTATGGGCCTTGAGTGCCTCCGGGGCGAGCTGGGTCGTACTGGTGGGCAAGGGCTCTTCGCCGCACGCCGCCAACAGGGCGGCAAACACAACAAACAGGTAGCGCATGATGTTCTCTTGTCTTGTGGATGATCCCCGCAGGCTAGTGCCGACTCGATCGTTGGCAAAGGTTCCGGCTGGCCAGAGTGCGGTGCTTCGTGGCCACTGATTCCATGGCCTCTACCACGGTGGCCGCCTGGCCTTTGGCCGTGCTGGAAACCCTCAATGGCTATGGGGTGGACGGGGTCGCCTTGATCAGGGAGGCGGGGCTGGATCTGGATGCCTTGAAGGCCAACCCCGGTGGCCGGGTCCCCACGGCCGCCATGACCCGGTTATGGACATTGGCTGCCGAACGCAGCGGCGAACCGGCGATAGGGTTGCAGGTGGGCAAAACATCGTTGCCCATGCATCTGCGAGTGATGGGGTTGCTGATTCAGACGGCGCCAACCATTGGCCATATTCTGGACGTGGCGGTGCGTTACCAGCGGTTGATTTCCACCGGCGTGATCGTGCGGTTACAGCAACGGCCGGAGGCGGTGGGGCTGGAAATCTGCTGCTTGCCGGATGTGGTTCTCCATCCCGCATCAATTGATGCCTTCGTGGCAGCGCATGTGGGTAATCTGCGACGGCTTTATCCCGAGGGCGGCGTCTCTCAGGTCACGCTGCAGCGTACTGCCCCTGCCAGCGCCGCTGCCTGGCAAGCGGTGCTGGGTTGCCCGGTGCTGTTCCAGCAGCAGGGGAATATCGTCTGGCACTCGCGGGAGTGTCTGCAGCAACCTTTGCTGCTGGGGGATGCGGGCCTGTGGCACCAGCATGAACAATTGGCCAGCAAGGAGCTGGAAGCGCTGGATGCCACCCCGCCACTGATCCTCACCCTGCAAGGGTTGTTACGGGCCCAGGGGGATGCCGTGCCCGGCCTGGCGGCACTGGCGGCGGCGGTGTCCATGAGTGAGCGTTCCTTGCGGCGGCGTCTGTCAGAGTTGGGCAGTGGTTACCGCCAGTTGGTGGATGGCTGGCGCGCCGAGCGTGCAGCACAACTGGTTCGCGGTGGCGACAGCCTGGCAGAGGTGGCGCATCGATTGGGGTTTTCTGACGCCAGCAATTTCAGTAAGGCATTTCGTCGCTGGTACGGTGTTAGCCCGGATACCTTTCGACAGCAGGATTCATGAATGACTGAGCAGCAAACGACGGCCGCAGGCCTGCGCCGGGAATGGCAGGCGTTCTGGTTGGCGATGGGCTTTCTTACCCGGATCCCGGTGCCGGTGACAGTGGATTACAGTCAGCGGTTGATGAACCAGTGCAGTGTCTATTTTCCGCTGGTAGGGCTGTTGTTGGGTGGGCTGTATGCGGGGCTCTATACGCTGCTGGCCGGGTTCTGGTCGCCGCAGGTGTGTGTGCTGCTGGTGTTGGGCTTTCACCTGTGGATTACCGGCGCCTTCCATGAAGATGGCATGGCTGATTGTGCTGATGGGCTGGGCGGTGGCTATACCGTGGCGCGGCGCCTGGAGATCATGAAGGATAGCCGGATCGGCACCTACGGGGCGGTGGCGTTGGGGGTGACACTGGCATTGAAGATCGCCTTGCTGACCGACACGCAGCCGGTGTGGCTTGCCCTGCTGCTGGCCCCGGCCATCAGTCGCCTGACGCCGTTGTGCCTGATGCGAGCGCTGGTCTATGTCAGTGACCCGGACACCAGCAAGAGCAAGCCTGTGGCAGAAGGCTTCAGTGGCCAGCGGCTGGGGGTGGCGGTGGCCGGTGTGGCGGCGCTGGCACTGGTGACCGGCGTAGCGTTGGAAGCACTGGTGGCGGTGGTATCCGTTGTGCTGGTGTGGGGCGCCATGTTGCGTCGCAGCCTGGGCGGTTACACCGGCGATGCGCTCGGCGCCAGTGTGATTCTGTCAGAGCTGGTTTTCCTGCTGATGCTGGTGCAGGGCCAGGAAGGACGATTCTAGGGCGCCTTGCAGGTGATTCTACGCCCACAAGCGGGGCAATGAGAGTGGGAGCGGTCGTCCAGCCGCGATGGCCTTGCCCGGCTTTTTTTCGCGGTGGAACCACCGCTCCCACCGGCTGGCTCTTGTCCTGAACCCGGCAAGGTCAAGGCAGATAGGTGTCTCGGATCACGCCTTCCAGTGCGTCGTAGCGCAGCGTCAGCTCCGGTTGCCCCATGGCGTAGGGCGCGATGTGGTAGACGTTATAGAGCAGCACCAGTCCCTGTTCGCTGAAGTACGCCTGGTCGGTCTGGTCAAACGGCCAGCTGTCGCGGAAGTTCTGGTCCAGTTTCTGTTGGTCCAGCCATTGAGTGTGGGCGTCACGGGCCAGTGCCCAGAAGGTGTCCTGCTGACCGGGGACGATCAGATCGTCGAGGGCGAGCCGTTGCTGGCGGGCCAGATCCCAGTGGAAAAAGGTCACGGCCGGGTTGCCGTGGGCGCCGCCGGTGTATTCATGGCTTTCGATGCGCAGGGTGAGCAGGTCGCCACGTCGGGATTCCTTGCTTAGCCTGGCGGACAGGCTCCAGCCCTGGGAGCCCATGGCCATGTCGGCGGCATCGGCCAGGAACGCCTCGGCCAGTCCTTCAATGGTTCCGTCATGGGTGGCGTCGCCTTCCTGTTGTACCAGTACGGCCGCCAAACGGTTTTCGATCGCCTGGTTCAGCTCTGGCTGGTCTTCGAAAGTGATCCATTCGATGCTGACTCGAGCACAATGCTCACCATCGCACTGAGGGTCGGTACGGTCCAGGTTGTGCAGTACCCGCACCAGTTGGCCGGGAGCTTTCGCGGCGGTAGAGGGGCTTGCCGTGTCGCCTGTGGCGGACGGCGAGGGGTCGTTATTGCTGTCACATCCTGCCAGCAGTATTACACCTAGCAAGAACACAATTGTCATACGCATGGGACACCCTTCATTCCTACCCGAAAAACTGCAGGCATTTAACGGCAGCCAACGGTCGGGTTCAAGGGGCGTTTTTGCAACCCGGCTCCGCTGTCACTATGCTGCCACGCACTGAAACCCAAGGGAGACACCGCGATGAGCTTCTGGACTGTTTATCTTTCCGGCGAAATTCATACCGACTGGCGTGAGCGTATCATTCAGGGCTGTGCTGACAAGGAGCTGGATATCGAATTCAGCAGTCCGGTGACGGATCATGAAGCCAGTGACAAGGTTGGGGTGAATATCCTTGGGGCGGAAGAAAAGCGCTTCTGGGAAGACCGCCTTGGCGCGGGCATTAACGGTATGCGTACCCGCAAACTGATTGATGAAGCGGACCTGGTGGTAGTGCGCTTTGGGCCCAAGTACAAGCAGTGGAATGCGGCGTTTGATGCAGGCTACACCGCCGCCTTGGGCACCCCGATGATTATCCTGCATGACGAAGAGCATGATCACCCCCTCAAGGAAGTGGACGCCGCGGCGGATGCGGTGGCCCGCACACCCGAGCAGGTCGTGGAGATGCTTGCCTACATCCTTAACGCCTGATCGTTCGCCTTTCTGTTGCCCCCCGCAGGCCGGTGTCTGTGGGGTGTTGCACCGGGTAATTAACCTGGTTTTGCAAATTCCCGGGAGTCATCTTCGCCTTTTGTCTGTCACAGTGAAGACAAGCGAAGAATCAAGGAGAGCTCCCATGACCCACAAAATCCTGGCCGCTGCCACCCTGATGCTGGTGACGACCGCCGCTGCCTGGGCGGACAGT
The DNA here is from genome assembly GCF_002888555.1 of Alcanivorax sp. MD8A. Lineage (NCBI taxonomy): Bacteria > Pseudomonadati > Pseudomonadota > Gammaproteobacteria > Oceanospirillales > Alcanivoracaceae > Alcanivorax > Alcanivorax sp. MD8A. The sequence continues at coordinate 52,808 of NZ_AQOQ01000002.1, forward strand.
ACCGAAGGTGTGCCCAACATCAAGACGCCGGAACCGGAGAAAGTGGAAGTCCAGATGGAAGAGTCCATGGAGGACATCCGCGAGTATTCTGTTGAGCAGAAAAACGAAGCCATGCAGGTGGCTCGCCATGCGCTGGATGAACTGCAACAGCAGATGACCCTGCTGCAGGCGGATATCGACAGCCGGTGGCAGGAACTTTCCCAGGATGCCAGACTGCAAAAGCAGGAAGCCCTGTCGGCATTGAAGCAGGAACAGAAAGAGCTGGAAACCCGCTATCAGTCCATGCAGGAAGCCGGCAAGGAAAACTGGGATGCAGCCAAACAGCAATTTCAGGAAAGCTGGGCGGCAGCCAAACAAAACTGGCGGGCCCTGACGGCAGGCAACGAATCCTGATGGGACGATAGCTACGACAGTGATACAGGGGAGGCATGTATGCTGACGCTGATTCCCTTCGACGATAGCCGGGTGGTAGGTGCGCGGATTTCCGGAAAAATTACCCGCCCGGAATTCGAAACGGTGGCTGCCGCACTGGAGACGGCGCTGGAAAAACACGACAAGGTGCGGTTTTACGCAGAAATGGAAACCTTTGGTGGTGTGGCTATGGATGCCCTGTTTGAAGACTTGAAGTTTGGTCTTCGCCACTGGAGGCAGTTTGAGCGCGAGGCCGTGGTCACCGACTCAGACTGGCTGCGCCGGCTGGGCGTGTTGGCCGACAAGCTGCTGCCGGGCATCGATGTTCAGGTGTTTCCCCGCGACCAGCTGGACGCAGCCAAACTCTGGATCTGTGAGGGCTGAATCAGGCGCCCCATGAGGGTTACTCGCTGTCCAGCAAGCCGGCCAGGTGTGACAGGCAAAAACGGTACATTTGCTCGGCGCCCTGGCGGGCTTTCTCTACCTTGTCTGCAGGGGCGTTGTTGCCGGCCCGAAAATCGGCCTGCCAAGTCACCTTGCAGCCACCACCGGCGGCGCCCAGTACCGTGACCGTGGCGACAAAGTCGGCACTGGCGCTGACCCCCGGGGCCTTGAGGATACGGTAGGAAAACTGCCGTGCATCGTCGTCATACCCCACCAGTTCCTCCACCACCTCACCTCCGGTGGCCGTGGCCACGGTGCGGATCGCGCCGACGCCTTCCCCTTCTACAGTGCAGCCGGTAACGCCGGGCAACCAGCTCTGCAGATCGGCAAAATCGTGGATGCGCTGCCACACGGTGTTGGCGCTCTGCGTGTAGCAGTGTTCAGCATGAATGGCGGGCATGGTGGTCTCCGTAATGAATTCAGGCCGGGGTATTAAGGCGCTGGCGCAGGAAAGATTCGAACGAGGTCAGGAACGGGAATTGCTGTTGCAGTGGCGCCAACGGGAAGCGCCAGCGTACCTCGTTATTCCAGACATATTGCCGTGCGGCTTCTGCGTTACTCAGGCGCAGGGCCCATAACGGGACCTTGATCGGCAGCGGTCGCTTGCCGGTTACATGGCGGTAGATCGCTTTCATGTCCGCCACGGTCAGCACATCACTGGCCAGGTCCAGTTTCTGGCCAAGCCAGGTCTCTGGCGCGGCGAAAATCGCCGCGCTGACGCGGGCAATGTCTTCCACGGTCACCATGTGAAACGGCACATCCTTGTTCAGGCAGCCGTCCAGGGTGGCCAGCACCAGGGCTGGGTTTATGGCTTTTTTGCCCTTGTTGCCCATCACCGGTTCGAAAAAGTTCTCCATAAAGAACACTTCGCGGAGCATGGTGAAGGGGAGTGACAGGGATTCGATGTGCTGCTCGATTTCCCACTTGCTGGCGAAGTGCAGCACGTCGCCGGCTTCTTCGCAGCCGGCGACGGACGTTTGCAGGAAATGTTGTACACCGGCGGCGGCAGCCGCATCGGCCAGGCGCTTGCCCTGCTCGATCTCGCGGTCATAACCCACACCTTTTTCCCAGAAATTCTGCACGGCGAAGACGCCATAACAGTCCTTGCAAGCCAGCTGCAGGGAAACGCTGTCGTCGAGATCACCGGCCACCACTTCCACGCCCCGGTGGTAGAGCGCACGGGCGGAGGGCTTGTCCGGGTTGCGGGTGAGCGCGCGAACGGCAAAACCCTGCTCCAGCAGCAGGGGAATGAGCGCGCCACCCTGGGCGCCGGTGGCACCGGTGACGAGAATGCGTTTGTTGGCCATAAAGGGTCCTGCTCAGAACTTGTCGGTTCTGAGCAGGATAGCGTGAGCGCGCCGGACAACAATGACGAAAACCGTCAGCAAGTTGATGAAAGTCGCCGCCGGCTGCCCATAACGCACGAAGGGCCTTTCGGCCCTTCGATATCGTCGCTGTGCAGGGGAGCCTGCCAGTCATCGAATTCGTCCAGAGCCTGACGCCAGTCCAGTCGCGGGCGCAGTTGTCCGCGGGGTGCCTGATGGGCACCCCCCTTGCGCATCAATGGGTCCATTGCCGCCCAGTTGCGCAGGGGTTTCGGGCCTTTGGCCATGGGGAGTACCTCCTGAAGATGAATGAAGCCCGCCAGCCAGTCTGGCGAGGGCGCGCGATCATACGCTTGCCCCGCCCCCCGTGCCAGCGAAATCAGTGTGTCCAGGACAGGTAAAAATGTGCCCCGCTTAAACGGTTGTCGTAGCGGAATTTGAAGTCGGAGGTGGTTTCGGTAACGACCAGACTATCAGTGGCCAGGCCGATACCTGCCCCGAGCCCTTTCCACAACCGGTATTCCATGCCCACTTCAATATCGGTAAACATGCCGCGCCAGTCGTCGTACTCCAGATAGAACCCCTCGCCACGCAGGTACCAATAAAGTTTGGGGTTAACCTGATAATTCAGGCCAAAGCCCAGGGTGGGTAGCGGAAGGGTGGTTGCGGCGTTTTCTGTGCGCTGGCTTGACGGGGTCCCCAGGGGGGTGTTGAGCACATTCAGATCGATAGCGAAGCGGGAGACATGCAACCCGGCCCCTGCCATGAGCTCCACCTTGTCGTTGTGGTAAAAAGACCAGTAATAACTGGCTTTGGATATATCATATTGCAGTGAACTGCTTACCCGGCTTCCTGCGGAAATGGTGATATCGTCTCCATCCGGGTTTACCCATTCCACATCGGATTCAAGGTGGCGCGTTGCACTGGAGTCTACTTTGTACCAGGACAGCACCACTTGGGATTTGGGGCTGAACCGGTAACGACCATTTACCTTGAAAACGGTGTTTTCCAGATCCAGGCCAAGGGTGTCGGCCGGCCGTAGTGCGGCGCCGGCGCCTGCATTGCGGCTGACCAGTGAAAGGGTGGTGTCTGCGCGAAACACGTGGTACCCCCCGGCGGTAATGGAGAATTTTTCGTCACCGGTCAGGTTGTCCGCCAGGGCGTTGACGGAAATCAGCAGGGACGCAAGTGTCACAATGGGGCTGAGGCTGGTGCGCATGAACAAATTCCTTTTGGCGGGCTCCGGTCCCGACATCCTGAACGAGAATGGCCGCGATGGGCAGGAAAAGGTTCAAATAATTGCATCGTTCGCACTCTCGAATGAGTACGATGATTACAGTTAACAGGTATCTGGCGTTAAGGAGTGTGCATGGGAATCTTACGACGATTGTGGCTGGTGGTATGGGTGGTGCTGGCAGGGTGCGCCAGTACCCATGAGACTCCGGGGAATCCGCTCAGGGTAGGAGTGATGGCCGATTATCCACCTATCGTTTTTTACCAGGAGGGTGAGCTGGCGGGACTGGAAGTGGATTTTGCCCATCAGCTCGGTGATGCGTTGGGTCGGCCGGTCCAGTTTATGGAGTATGACTTTTCCGGCTTGTTTGATGCTCTGGACCGTGGCGACATTGATTTGATCATGTCGGGTATTTCAATTACGGAAGAGCGACAACGTGATTACCTGTTCAGTTTGCCTTATACGTATATCGGTCAGATGGCCGTGGTCAGACTGGAGGACGCAGCCAAACTGGCGGCCCCGGGTGTACTACTCAGGGGCGGTTTTCGTATCGGGTTCAAGAACGGCACCACCGGGGAAGCGCTGGTCAATGCCCGTAGTGTTAATGGCGTCGGGTTTGATAGCAATGACGAGGCCATGATGGCGTTGTTGAATGGTGGCGTGGATGCCTACGTACATGATGCGCCGACAGTCTGGAATCTGGCGAACCGTCGTGAATATCAGGGAACGTTATTAGGGCTCTACAAGCCGCTTACGGAAGAGCCGTTGGCCTGGGTGTTGCGTCAGGACAATGTGCAATTGAAGAAAGAAGTGGATGACGTGCTGACCTTATGGATGAACAACGGTGAGCTGATGCGCTTGAAGCACAAGTGGATGCCAGTGAAAATTCTGGCGGGGGAATAGGCGCGTGCTTGCCATCAAATATCCGCGTAATCCTGGCCGCCCTTGAGCCAGCGCCGCAGGAGTGGGTCGACCAGCGAGGGGCACTCCTGCAGTAGCCGGTCAGCCACGTCGCGGGCCGGTTCCATCAACGCTTCGTCACGCACCAGATCGGCAATCCGGAACGCCAGGTCACCGGTCTGGCGGGTGCCCAGCCACTCGCCGGGACCTCGCAGTTTCAAATCTTCTTCAGCAATCACGAAGCCATCGGTGGTGTCACGCATGACCGCCAGGCGTTGTTTGCCGGTCAGCGATAGCGGGCTCTTGTAGAGCAGAAGGCAGTAACTCTGTTCGCCCCCCCGGCCTACCCGGCCCCGTAGCTGGTGCAGTTGTGCCAGTCCCAGCCGTTCGGCATTTTCCATCACCATCAGGGTAGCGTTGGGCACATCCACGCCGACCTCGATCACGGTGGTGGCGATCAGTAATTGGGCCTGGCCGGAGGAGAAGCGCGCCATGCGTTCCGCCTTTTCCTTGGCCTTCATGCGTCCGTGCACCAGTTCCACGGTCAGCTCAGGCAGCGCCGCCTGTAATTCCTCGTAGGTGGCCTCCGCGGCCTGGGCTTGCAGTTCTTCGGATTCCTCGATCAGAGTGCAAACCCAATACGCTTGTGTGCCGGCCTGACAGGCATCATTGATGCGTTCAATCACCTGGGGGCGACGCCCTTCCGGCAGCACCAGCGTATCGATGGGTTTGCGCCCCGGCGGCATTTCGTCGATCACCGATGTATCCAGGTCCCCGTACACACTCATGGCCAGGGTGCGGGGGATGGGTGTGGCCGTGAGTACCAGCTGATGGGGCACCTGTACCCCGTGGCGGGTCTCGAAGCGGCCTTTTTCCCGCAGGGCAAGACGCTGCTGGACGCCGAAGCGATGCTGTTCATCAATGATGGTCAGGCCCAGGCGATGAAACTGCACGGCATCCTGAAACAGGGCATGGGTGCCGACCACGATATTGGCGCTGCCATCGGCCAGGGCGGCGTTGGTCTCGCGGCGTGCCTTTGCCCCCAGGCTGCCGGCCAGCCAGTGCACCTCGATGCCCAGCGGCGCGAGCCACTGGCGGAAGTTGTCACGGTGCTGTTCGGCCAGCAGTTCGGTGGGGGCCATCAGTGCCACCTGGTAGCCGGCCTCAATGGCGGCCAGGGCGGCGGCGGCGGCCACCAGTGTCTTGCCGGAGCCCACGTCCCCTTGCACCAGCCGTAACATGGGATGAGGCTGTCCCATGTCTTTCATCAGTTCGGCGATGACCCGTTGTTGCGCCCCGGTCAGAGCGAAGGGCAGGCTGGCTTGCAAGCGATCGAACAGGGTGGTGCCGGTGAGCAGGGGGGCATGAAAGGCTTTCTGCCCGGCCCGTTTTTGCAGCATGCCGAGTTGGTGGGCCACCATCTCTTCCATCACCAGGCGCTGCACTGCCGGGTGCTGGCCTTCCAGCAGCAGATTGACCGGGTCATCCGGGCGCGGGTTGTGCAGCTTGCTCAAGGCGTCGGTGAGGCTGGGCAGGCCGCTCTGATCCAGCAGGGTGGAAGGAATCAGCTCGCGGGGCGGGTGTGCCTGCAAATACGCCAGAGCCTGGGTGGTGAGGTTGCGCAGGGTTTTCTGGCTGACGCCATCGGTAGTGGGATATACCGGTGTCAGCGCTTTTTCCAGCGGCGGTAGCGGCTGGTGGCCATGGGCGATCTGGTATTCGGGGTGATAAAACTCCAGGCCGGCGGCTCCCGGGCGGGGTTCGCCGTATACCCGGATCGGCCGACCCCGTTCCAGGTTGTTCTTCTGTGCGGCAGTGAAGTGATAAAAACGCAGCGTGACCATGCCGGTGCCGTCTGCCACCTTGCAGAGCAGGGAGCGGCGGCGGCCGAAGACCACATCGGCGGCCATGACTTCCCCTTCAATGACCACCCCGGTTTCCGGTCGCAGGCTGCCAATGGGGGTAATGCGGGTGCGGTCCTCGTAGCGAAAGGGCAGATGGAAGAGCAGGTCTTCCAGATTGTGCAGCCCCAGCTTGGTCAGTTTCTCGGCCGCAGCCGGTCCCACGCCCTTGAGGCGATTCAGTGGGAGGCTGGAGAGAGAATCACTGGCCATCAATAATGCGTTCCGTCAGCGAGTTGCGAGGAGCGAGTGTCGAAAGGCAAAACCGCTTTTGCACTTTGTCACCCGTCACTCGCGTGTCGACACGTTTACCCCGACAGTCCTTCCTTGGGCACGGCCTGGCGCAGTACCTCGATGGCCTTGGGGCGCGGGAAGCTGTCACGCCAGACCAGCGCAATGGTTCGTGACGGGACCGGCTCCTCGAAGGGACGAACGGTAAAGGTGTCTTTGTCATAGCCGTGCTGATAGAGCGCGGAGTTGGGCAACACCGTGACCCCGAGACCGCCGGCCACCATGTGGCGCAGGGTTTCCAGGGAGCCACCTTCGATCTGCACCAGGTTTTTCTGGCTTTGAGAATCGATGGCCGGGCACAGCTCCAGCACCTGGTCCCGGAAACAATGGCCTTCGCCCAGCAGCAGCAGGGTTTCGTTAAGCAGCTGTTCCGGGGCGATTTTCTTTTGCGAGGACCAGGCGTGGTCCTTGGGCAGCAATACCGAGAACGACTCTTCGTACATGCGTGCCCGCACCAGACCACCACCGGAGAACGGCAGCGCCACAATGATGGCATCCAGCTCGCCGTGTTCCAGTTTACGACGCAATACGTGGGTGTAGTTTTCCTCGATAAACAGAGGCATGTCCGGGGCCGCCTTGCGTACTCGAGGCACCATGGCCGGGAACAGATAGGGGGCGACAGTAAAAATGGCGCCAACACGCAGGGGGGAACCCAGTTGGTCACGCTGACTCAGGGCCATTTGCGACAGCAGGTCGGCTTGCTCCAGTACCCGCTGTGCCTGGGTGACGATGGGCTCCGCCTGCGGGGTCACCACCACTTCTCGGGGACGGCGCTCGAACAGGGGCATGCCAAGCTGTTCTTCCAGCTTCTTGATGGCGGCACTGAGGGTTGGCTGGCTGACGTTACAGGCCTGGGCGGCGTGGCCGAAATGGCGTTCACGGGCCAGGGCGACTAGATAGCGAAGTTCTGTTAATGTCATGGTGTCGATATGTTTAGTCGATGATGGCCCATTGTGCACCTCGTAGAACCTCGATGCTAGAGGGTCGGGCAGTTAACAGTTAACAGTTAACAGTGAATAGTTAACAGCTCGCGGAGCGGGTGTGGTACCAGATTTTGGGCTGTTGTGCCGCGGTTGCAGAATGCCGTGCGGCCAGCGGTTGTTAAACACGCGTTTTTAATTTGGAGCGATATGTCTCATATCCTGATTGCGGGTCTCGGGGATCTGGGCTCGGGGCTGGCGCAAGTGTTGTTGGCCGAGGGGCATCGGGTCAGTGCCATCCGCCGCGGGCAGCAGTGTCCGGCAGGGGTGGAGTTGTATAGCCAGGATCTCACTGAGGGCGCGGCCATGTTGCCGCCGGATCAGGTGGATCTGCTGGTGATCATCATGACGCCGTCCGAGTACAGCGAAGCGGGTTACCTGAAGGCGTTCGTGCGGGCGCCGCTGACCTTGCTGGATGCCCTGGCCCAACAACAACCCCTGCCGCCAGTGGTGTTTGTGTCCAGCAGTGCCGTCTTCGGTGAACTGGCCGGCGAGGTGGATGAGCTAACGTCGCCCAGGCCGTCCCGCTATAACGGCAAGGTATTGCTGGCCGCGGAAGAGGAAATCAGCGCCCGCAGCATGGCCACGGTGGTACGCTTCACCGGTATCTATGGGCCTGGCCGCTATCGCCAGATCGACAAGGCGGCGCGGTTGGCCAGGGGCGAAGAGGCCCTGCCGGCGTCTCAGTGGACTAACCGTATCCACCGCGATGACTGCGTGGGCCTGCTGCAATGTGTGGTGAGCGGCTGGCTGGAGGGGCAGGAGATGCCGCCGCTGGTGGTGGGTACGGACTCGGTGGGTGGCCGTAATCTGGATGTGTTGCAGTGGTTGGCACAGCAGCAAGGGCTAAGCCTGGAGGTTCCCGGCGATACGCTCGACGCCCCCCCCGCCGGCAAACAGGTTAGAAGTCGGTATATATCTCAAGGTCACTACACCCTCAAGTATCCCGGTTACCGGGAAGGGTATGCTCAGGTGCTGGCGGAGAGGGATAGTTGAAAGTTTAAAGTTGAAAGTTCAAAAGGGGCTGGTGGTGTCCCCCTATGTGGGAGCCGGCCTGCCGGCGATTTTGAGCTTTCCGGCCTGAATCGCTTGCAGGCAAGCTCCCACAGGATGGGCAATCAGGCTGTTGGCTGCATGCCGGGCCCACGTTTTAACGTTCACCTTGTTCCCTTGAACGGCTCTTGAAGCGCATTTCCGGCGTTTTCACGCTAAAATCGCCCTCCTGTCGGGCAATGACGGTTTCGTTGGTCATTTTTTCGCCGTCAGACTTGCCTCCGGCGCTGGCATTAGTAAAGTGTGCGCCTCAAATTTTATCCGTGGCGGTGCCAGACCCTCCTGAAGCGCCGCAAAGGCCCGTGGTGGGCGCAATGGAGAGATGTGCATGAGTACACCGGTTGCCGTGGTAATGGGCTCCCAATCCGATTGGGAAACCATGAAAGAAGCCTGTGACGCCCTGACCCAGTTCGGTGTTGGCTGGAAAGCCGAGGTGGTCTCTGCCCACCGCACCCCCCAGCGCATGTACGACTTCGCCAAAAGTGCCCATGAAAACGGCTACAAGGTCATCATCGCCGGTGCCGGTGGTGCGGCTCACCTGCCGGGCATGATCGCCGCCCTGACCCCGCTGCCAGTGCTCGGTGTGCCGGTGAAAAGCCGGACCCTGTCTGGCTGGGACAGCCTGTTGTCCATCGTGCAGATGCCCAAGGGCGTGGCGGTGGGTACCCTGGCGATCGGCGCGGCCGGGGCCTGGAATGCCGGGCTGCTGGCGTCGCAGATGCTGGCAGCGGAGAATCCAGAGCTGCTGAACAAGATTGCTGAATGGAAAGCCTCGCGTGCTGACGAGGTGCTGGCCAACGCGGAGCTGGGCCAGGGCTAGGCCCGACCCTCAATTCGCCCCTGCTTGTGACTAACGGATCTGCTATGAATCGCGTACTCGTTCTTGGTGGTGGCCAGCTTGGCCTGATGATGGCGGAGGCCGCAGCCCGGCTGGGGCTGGTGGTGGACCGTTACGATCCGGAGCGAGCGCTGCTGCTGCCAGGCACCTCTGATCTGGCGGTACCGGTCAGCTGGGAAGAATGCCAGGAGCGTTACCCGGTGATTACCGTGGAGCGCGAAGCGTTTCCGGAAGAGGGCCTGTCGGCGGATCTGGCCAGAAGCGACCGCTGCGTGGCCCGCGGTGCCCTGCAGGTGATCCCGGATCGCTTCACCCAGAAATCCATGCTCGACAAGCTGGGCATCCCCACCGCGCCCTGGGTCACCCTGGACAAGGCAGAGGATCTGCAGGCGGCTGTCGCGCAGTTTGGCGGTGTGGTGGTGAAAGCCCGCACCGGCGGCTATGACGGTCGTGGCACCTGGATTGTGGGCGAAGGGGGTGATCTCTCTTCCGTGCCTGCGGCAGAGCTGGCCGGCAAAGCCATCATCGAGCAAAAGATTCCCTTCCGCCGTGAACTGTCCATCGTGGGGGCGCGCAGTATTAGCGGCGAAACCCTGTTCTACCCGCTGACCCGCAACTGGCATGTGGACGGTATCCTGCGCCTGAGTCTGGCACCAGCCAATGCTTGTAGTGATCTGCAGAAGCCAGCGGAACAGATGCTCAAGGGCATCATGGAAGAACTGGATTATGCCGGTGTCATGGCGGTGGAGTTCTTCGAAGTGGATGGCCAGTTGATGGTCAACGAAATTGCCCCGCGGGTGCACAACTCCGGTCACTGGACTCACGAAGGCGCGGACTGGTCCCAGTTCGACCTGCACGTCCACGCCCTGGCCGGAGTGCCGCTGCACGCGCTCAACGTCCATGGCCCCTCTGCCATGGTTAACCTGATCGGCACGCCTTTCGAAAGCGCCTGGTTGCAACACCCGGGTGTGGTGCACTGGTACGGAAAGAGCGTGCGACCGGGCCGCAAGGTGGGCCATGCCAACCTGGTGGCGGGTACTCTGGAAGGGTTACGAAAGGGCCTGGATGCCTGGGCCGACGTGCTTCCGGAAGGCTATCAGGCAGTTCTGGATTCCGAGTTGGGGCTGGGCTGATCGCCTGGCTTTTGCCTTGCGGCATCTGGCTCAACACTTTAATCGCTTGCAGGCAAGCTCCCACAGGGGGCAGGTTGCCCTGCCTGTAGGCGACGGGGGCTGACTGAGAGGCGCTGTCAGTGACAGGGTCATGCTGCCTTCACATTCTCTCCCGTGGCCAATGGGGTACACTCACGGCTGACTGCAATCAGGATGCTTGTCGTGCCCATGTCACTCTCTTCACTCACGCTCACGCGCTATCGTCGATTGATCATGCTCGTCATGATCGTGGCACTGGTGCTGATCACGGTTGAGCTTAGCGGCCTGCGGGAGCAGATGTCGGTATCCTTTCTGCGTGCCCAGCTTGAAGCCAATCCGGTCACGGGTGTGCTCGCCTTTGTGCTGGTGTTTGTGATCGGTAACCTGATTCAGCTGCCCGGCTGGATTTTCCTTGTGGCGGCGATCCTTGCGCTGGGTACCGTGATGGGGGGGCTGGTTACCTATCTGGCGGCGGTTACGTCATGCCTGGTCACCTTCACGCTGGTGCGTGGGCTGGGTGGTAATGCCCTGAGAGAAATCAACAATCCCTGGGCGAAGAGTATTCTGGCCCGGCTGGATACCCACCCGATTCGCAGCGTGGCACTGCTGCGGATCCTGCTTCAGACCATGCCCGCGTTGAATTACACCCTGGGGCTCAGCGGTGTGCCTCTGCGCCCCTATCTTGTCGGTACCCTGATTGGGTTACCGATACCTATTGCGTTGTACTGCCTGTTTTTCGACAGAGTTCTATTGTTGCTGCCGATCGGGTAGATACAAGCTTCAAGTTTCAAGCTGCAACGCGAATTGAGGCTGTGCCACGCAAAACACGACAGTGCTCGCGCACCCACTTCGGGGCTGCCTCTGTAGGAGCTTGCCTGCAAGCGATCCGAGCGATAGCGAGGTTTGCAGTTGAGTTGCGAGTGTTTTGCCTTTCGAAACCCGCTACTCATCACTCGTTTCTGGAATCTTTACCTTCGCCAAGGCTCGGATCGCTTGCAGGCAAGCTCCCACAGCGGAGATGCTTTTGAAAGCTCAAAGCTCAAAGCTCAAAGCTCTAAGCTCAAAGCTCAAAGCTCAAAGCTCAAAGCTGCCCCTTCAATGTCTTAACAGGGCGCTGAGCGAGTCCACCACTTCTGCCCAATCCGCATCTTCGCGCACGGCCTCTGCCAGGAATTTCGACTGGGAGGGGTTCCAGAATGGGGCTTGATGAAGGTGCATGCTGTCAGCCAGCTGGCCACCGTGTTGGTGGATGAAGTCTTCGATATCGTCGTCGCTGTTGGCCAGCCCGAGCTGGGCAAACAGGGTGTTGAGGTCGTGGGTGGCGGTATCCATATCGCTCTCCCTTGCTTGATGTGATTACGCTGTAATGCTGCTGCGGACTCCTGTCCTTGGCATTGCGTTATTGATATTGCGCTTTTTCAACGGAGCTGTCCCCCCCTGCGTTGGTCTTAATGGAGGAACGCCGTTCATCCTGTGGGCCGAAAACAACAACGCCCGCGCGAAGCGGGCGTTTACTCCAGTGTGTGCGGGTAAGGCTCAGGCGATATCCATGATCCCGTCCATTTCCACCTGGGCGCCCTTGGGCAGCGCGGCGACGCCGATGGCGGCTCGGGCTGGGTAGGGCTGCTTGAAGTGGCGTGCCATGACTTCGTTCACCAGGGCGAAGTGGCTCAGATCAGTGAGGAAGATATTCAGTTTCACGATGTCCTGCAGGTTGCCACCAGCGGCTTCGCAGACTGCCGTCAGGTTGCTGAAGACCTGCTCGATCTGCGCTTCCATGTCACCTTCCACCAGCTCCATGGTGTCCGGAACCAGGGGAATCTGGCCAGACAGATAAACGGTAGAGCCGGCCTTGATGGCCTGGGAGTAGGTGCCAATGGCTTGCGGTGCCTTGTCGGTGCTGATGACGGAATGGTTAGACATGATGCGTTCTTCGTCGGTTGAGCCCCGGCCATGGCCGTCAGGCGAAATAAGGAAGCGGCTATGCTGGCATGCCGCCCGCCGGCACGCAATACCGCCCACATCCCTGCTGTGGGGAGCTTGCCTGCAAGCGATTTGCTGTATTGGATGTATAACATCGCTTGCAGGCAAGCTCCCACAGGGGCACAGGATTCAGCGACCTCAAAGGCGATGAATTCGGACGATGCTGTCCAGGGTTCTCAGTTTCTTGATGATGCGGGCCAGGTGGATACGGTCTTTCACCGTCATGGACACGTTCAGTGTGGTGAGGGTGGGGTCTTTTTCTGCCATGTCGATGGTGTCGATATTGGAGCCCAGTTCGGACACGCTGTTGGCCAGAGTGGCAAGAACCCCCCGTTTGTTGATCAGCTCGATGCGCAGCGCCGCGGTGAATTCCTGCTCCACGTCCTTGTCCCAGCTCAGCGCAATGCATTTTTCCGGGGCGTTACGCATTTCGGCCAGCAGGTTCTTGCAGGTGTCGCGGTGGACCACGATGCCCCGGCCTGCACTGAGGTGGCCGATAATGGTGTCGCCGGGCAGTGGATAACAGCACTTGGCATAGCTGACCATCAAGCCTTCGCTGCCGCGGATTGCGAGAGGGCGGCGATCGTCTTCATGCTGGCGTTCGTCATCGTCGCGGGCGCCCGCCAGCTTGCGGGCCACCAGCGGTGCCAGTCGGTTACCGATACCGATATCTTCCAGCAGGTCGTCCAGCTCCACATAGCCGTTGCCGGCCAGTTCGCTGACCACCCGTTCGATGGGCAGATCATCCAGGCCCATGTCGTAGCTGTGCAGGGCTTTTTCCAGTAGTCGCTGCCCCAGCTCCACGGCATCTTCGCGTTGTTGGTGCTTCAGGAAGTGGCGAATGTTGGTGCGCGCCTTGCCGGTGACGACAAAGTTGAGCCAGGCCGGGTTGGGGGTGGCATTAGGGGCGGTGATGATCTTGACGGTCTGCCCCGATTCCAGTGGCGTGGACAGCGCGGCGAGCTTGCCGTCGATACGGGCCGCCACGCACTTGTTGCCCACCTTGGTGTGCACGGCGTAGGCAAAATCCACCGCGGTGGCCCCGCCGGGCAGCTCCTTGATGTCCCCCTTGGGGGTGAATATATAGGCTTCGTCCGGGAACAGGTCCACCTTCACATTCTCGATAAACTCCATGGAGTTACCGGTCTTCTGCTGCAGTTCCAGCAGGCGCTGCATCCAGCTCTGGGTGCGGCTGTGGGTGGGCGTGCCCGGTTCGCCGTCGGACTTGTACAGCCAGTGGGCGGCGATGCCGTTGTTGGCCATGGCCTCCATTTCCTCGGTGCGGATCTGCATTTCCAGCGGAATGCCGGAGCGCGCCTTGAGGGTGGTGTGCAGGCTCTGATAGCCATTGGCCTTGGGGATGGCGATGTAATCCTTGAAGCGACCGGGGATCGGCGTGAAGTAATTGTGCACCGCCCCCAGTACCCGGTAGCAGGTGTCTACCCGGTCGACGATGATGCGGAAACCGAACACATCCATGATGTCCGCGAACGGTTTGTGCTGTTCTTTCATCTTCGAATAGATGCTGAACAGGTGCTTCTCGCGACCCAGGACCCGGGCTTCGATGCCTTCTTCTTCCAGGCAGTGCTCGAGGCTGGTCTTGATGGTGGTGAGGATTTCCTTGCGATTGCCGCGGGCCTTCTTCACCGCCTGGCCAATCAGCTTGGCGCGCATGGGGTGAATGGCATGGAACGCCAGGTCCTCGTACTCCACGCGCATGTTGTACATGCCCAGCCGGAAGGCGATGGGGGCGTAGATTTCCAGGGTTTCTGTGGCGATACGGCGGCGTTTTTCAGCACGCATGACATGCAGGGTGCGCATGTTGTGCAGACGATCGGCCAGCTTGATCAGAATGACCCGGATATCCCGGGTCATGGCCAGCATCATCTTGCGCAGGTTTTCCGCTTGCTGTTCGGCCTTCGATTCGAACTTGATCTGGGCAATCTTGGAGACGCCATCGACCAGCTCGGCCACTTCTTCGCTGAATTCCTCGGCCAGTTGTTCCTTGCTGATGCCGGTATCTTCGATCACATCGTGCAGCATGGCCGCCATGAGCGAGGCATGGTCCATGTGCATGTCCGTGAGAATGTTGGCCACGGCCAGAGGGTGGGTGATGTAAGGGTCCCCGGTGCGCCGGTACTGGCCTTCATGGGCCTGCTCGGCGAAATGGTAGGCGCGTACGACCTGGGCGATCTGCTCGTCGTCCAGATAACTGCGTAACCGTTTTTCCAGGTTATGAATCGTGGGCAAAAGGCCTCGTCACGCCCTTGGCGAGTAGCAAGTAAGAAGTACCTGTTAGCTTAGATTTGAGGGCAGGTTTTGTCTATGACAAGGAGACATGCAACGGGTGATAACCCGCAGAGGGAATAACTATCAGGGAAATGCAGGCGTCGGGAAGGCAGGTGCCTTCCTGTTTCCGCTCCTGCGCGGGTGCGCAGGAGGGCAAAGATGGCGCGCTTATTCGCCGAAAGACTGGGTCAGCAGTGCCAGCTCGTCCACGTCGGCGCTGCGGTCAGCCATGGGGCTGTCCACGGATTCGGCCGTGACGTGACCTTCAGCGATTTCACGCAGGGCCACTACGGTGGGCTTGTCGTTTTCCCAGGCGACGCGGGGCTCTTTGCCACCGGTCTGCAGTTGGCGGGCGCGTTTGCCTGCCACCAGCACCAGCTCGAAGCGGTTATCCAGTTGTTCCAGGCAATCTTCAACGGTTACACGGGCCATGCTGTTCTCCTACAGGCGGGTGCCACCACCGGGCAACACCAACTCAAATTCGCAAGGCGGGGATTTTAATGGCGAAAGCTTGATCAGTCCAGTCTGGCGCGCCCGCAGCCTTAGTGGCGACGATCGCGGAGCAGGTCTTCCAGGGTGCTGGCCAGCCGCGCTTGCTGACGGGGAGTGTCCAGACGGCGAGCCTCGACGATGGCTTCCAGCTCGTAGAGGGCCCGTTGAAAGTCATCGTTGACGATCAGGTAATCGAACTCGGCGAAGTGGCTCATTTCGTCCTGGGCACCGTCCAGACGGCGCTGGATTACCGCATCATCGTCGGTCTCCCGACCACGCAGGCGTTGGGCAAGGATGTCCAGAGAGGGGGGCAGAATGAAGATGCTGACGGCATCGGGCAGCTGTTTGCGGATCTGGGTGGCCCCCTGCCAGTCGATTTCCAGGATCACATCTTCGCCGCCGTTAAGGGTCTGCTTTACCCAATCGGCGCTGGTGCCGTACAGGTTGCCGAACACTTCGGCGTGTTCCAGAAAGCGCCCTTGTTCGACCTGGCGGACAAAGCTGTCGCGGTCAGTGAAGTGGTAGTTGACCCCGTCTTCCTCGCCCGGCCGCATGGTGCGAGTGGTATGAGACACCGAAATGCGCAGCCGTGGCACCTTCTCCACCAGGGCGGCGACAAGGCTGGTCTTGCCGGCGCCAGAGGGGGCGGAAACGATATAGAGCGTGCCTTTGTCGGCCATGATGACGGTGTCCTGTGATCCCGGTAAAAGGCGCATTATAGGGGGAAGGTTGCGGCCCGTCATACCCGCTGCGCCCGAGGTTCTGTTCCTCCGGCGCAGCGCGCTGGTGGGGTTACGACACCAGCAATGGGCGCCCGTAGACGATTTTGTTGGTCAGTCGCGTGATCAGATCCGCTTTTTTGCCCTGGATGCGGCGGCGCGCTTCGATCTGTGAGGGAATCCAGCGCAGGTGTACCGGCACACACTTCATGGCCGTTCGGATCAGGCGCACATCCATGTCGAACTTTTTCTGCACCTCGGGGGTGACCTCGGGCATGCCGAAAGGCCTGCGCAGGGAGTCTGGCAGCAGTACAGCAGTATGAATGCGATGGCGGTTGAGGAACGGCATTAGCCAGGGGCGCATGCTGAACAGGTAGTCCACCAATTCGCGGCCCACCGTACCTACCGCCAGCAGATCGGACGTCACCACCTCGTTGAACCAGGCCACATAGGCATCCCAGTTCTCCGGCATGGCCTGTTCGGGAATGCCGAACAGGAAGGCAAACAGTTTTGATTCCTCGTAATACTGTTCCCGCTCGGCCTGGCTGAGCGCGCCATAGAACATTTCGTGGACCCGCAGGGCGACGATCCACAGGGTGGCGTGCACCCACAACAGCGCTTCTACCTGGTTGGCGAAGTACTGGCTTTGTTTCTGGGTACGCCCGGTGGACTCGGAGATCTGGCCGGTGATTTTTGCATGGATGTTGTGTACCCGTACGGCCGAGTCCAGCACCTGGTCCAGATTGCCGAAGACCATGGAGTGCACATTCAGAAAGGTGCGTTGCAGTCGGCCCATGGGGTCTGTCTGGGTCTGGGAATGCTGATCAATGGCCTGGGAGACCCAGGGATGGGCCAGCTGCAACAGGTTGGCGGCGCCAGCCCCAAACATCACAGAGATATTGCCGTGAATCTTCCAGGCCATGGAGTCGGGTCCGTAGAGGCCGATGTCCGGGTCCAGCACTCGCTGGGTCATGATTTCCAGCTGTTGGTGTAACGCCTCTTTGGTCACGGCCTGGCTAAGGGCGGGATTGCGCGGTTGGATGGGCTTGTTGGGCTGGGGCTGCATAGGGTGTCCTCCATTGATTCGCCTCAGGCTAATCAAGCAGAACTTGCCAGTTTTGATGCAGATCAACTTTTCTGTCTCAAGGCGGCTGGCGGATACAGATTTCGTCATCGTGATGACAGCCAAACCCGGTGAAAGTAAACATGGAAAGGCGCAATATGGCGACACTGTCCAGTAACGGGTGTCCTTCTGCATGAGCAACAGTCCCCTCAGCGCCACTGTGGAATTCCAGCGTGATGGCATTCAGCACGGCTTTCTGAAACTGCCCTACTCCCATGATGGCTCGGCCTGGGGGCATGTGATGACGCCCATCACGGTAGTGCGCAATGGCGATGGGCCAACCGCACTGTTGACCGGGGGCAATCACGGTGATGAATACGAGGGCATTACCGCGCTGATCAAGTTGGCCAATCGTCTGCGGCCGGAGCAGATTCGTGGCCGGGTGATCATTCTTCCCATGCTCAATCATCCGGCGGTGGTCAATGGTAGCCGCACCTCGCCGCTGGATGGCGGTAACCTGAATCGCTGTTTTCCCGGCAATCCCGCCGGGACGCTGACAGAAAAACTGGCGGATTACCTGACCCGTTATCTGGTGCCGCTGGCGGATGTGGTGCTGGATATCCATTCCGGGGGCCGCACCCTGGATCTGCTGCCTTTCGCGGCGACCCATCGCATGGACGACAAGGCCTTTGAGGCGCGCTGTCTGGCGGGGGCCACGGCCTTCGGTGCGCCCTTCACCCTGTTCATGGCCGAACTGGAAGGGGAGGTGCTGTTCGACAGTGTGGTGGAAGCCCAGGGCAAGGTGTTTATCAGTACCGAACTGCGTGGCGGCGGCACCACCACGCCGGAGACGGTCGCGTTGGCGGAGCAGGGGGTGGACAACGTGCTGCGCTTTGCCGGGATCCTGCCTGGCGAGCCCGTGGAGGCCGTCTCGCAAGCGCTGGAAATTCCGGATGGCGACGCCTACCGGGTCAGCGAGCATGCGGGCATTCTTGAATTCACCGTGACGCTGGGCCAGTGGCTGCAGCAGGGAGAGGTGATTGCCCGGGTGTATTCGCTGGAGCGGACCGGCCAACCCCCGGTGGAGTATCGCGCTCCCTATGACGCCATGCTGCTGGGGCGTCGGCATCCTGCCCGGGTAAATATTGGCGATACCTTTGCGGTGCTGGCGGTGCCGCGGGTTTAATGGAGCCCGACGTGACTGATCGCAACGTGATTCCTTTCTCTTGATGACTTCAGCAAACAGGTCCGACATCCCGGTGGACTGGTCTTCCGTGATTCTGGACCCGGCATTTCTTGCCGGGCTCGACCGTATGGCGGCAAAGCGGTTTGTCCAGCCGGCACTGGCGGAAGAGGCCGCTGCGGCCATGCTGGACGCGCTTAGCGAAGCGGATTGGCAGCGTTTACGTGCTTTTGGTGGAAAAAGCGCACCGGCCACGTATGCCTATGCGGTCGCTGGCCGAGCCATGGAAGATTTTGCCCGTCGCCGTTTTGGGCGGCCCCGGCCCCCGCAATGGCTGCAGGAGAAGGGGCAGGCCTGGGTTCGGTTATGGCGGATGCTGTGTCTGGAGCGTCAGTGGCCGGAAACCCTTATGCAGGTGTTGGGTAAAGAGTTTGTCGACGGACTGGTACGTGAGGCGATTGCGGTGATCAAGCAGCGTATTCCGCGCTGTGGTGAACCGGGATTCTCGGAATGTTGTGTGACAGAGCTGGGGCTGGAGCAGTTGCCTGACGATGCCGGAGACAGCGTGGATCAGGCACTGGCCCGCACGCAACATCAGCACGCGTTGGCCGTGCTGGGTCGCTTGCTGAATCCTGCTGATGCAACCGTGGGGTCGGGTCCGTCTGATGAAGAAGACGTGCTGAACGAGCTGATCAGGCGTTTGGCTTTGACGGCAGACGATCGTTTGTTGCTGTCGCTCAGTTACGAAGACGGCCTCTCCAGTCGCAAGATTGCCACGCTGCTGGGAACCAGTGCGGCAACGGTGCAGCGCCGTCTGGCGGGCTTGCACCATCAACTTGAGCAGGCCCTGCGTGTGATGGGGCTGGCCGACACTACCGCTGCCGGGGAGGTGAACCTTGAATCCTGAAACAGAAAAAAGCCTGTTCAGGGCATTGCGGTATCAGGATCAGCCGTCCCTGCTGTCGAGGCCGGAGTTTGAGGGCTTTGCCACCACGGATGAGATTCTCGCCGCTCATGCCGACGGCCGGCTGACGTCGGCGCAGCAGGAGTGGCTGACGGTTGCGTTGGCCAACAGCAATATACTTCGGCAGCAGTGGGTGGCCTTGCTGGAGTCCCGGGAGACGGTGGCGGCACGACAGGGTGTCTGGCGGCGTTTCGCCATGGCCGGGGCGGCGGCCAGTGTGCTGCTGGCGGGTGTGTTGGTGTTTGTGAATGACCCGCCCCAGGAGTTCTCTCCGCCGGCGTCGCCCATGGCAGAATCCCACCCAGCCCCACAGGCAAGGGCGCAGGTGGACGCCCCGATGCACAAGCAATCGTCTGCCGATCAGTCGTTCGCGTTCGAAGACAGGGCTGAGCCGCCACAACGCCCGGCGGCGGCTCTGGCGATGCCCGTTCCGGATTGGAATGGGTTCATGGCCGTGTATGCCGGTGATCAGGCGCATCTTTCTGATAGCCCGGAGGGGCGTTTCCAGGCATTGGCGCTATCGCTTCGGCACTTGCAGCAAGAGGACTGTTCTGTGGCGGCGGCGGAGACGTTTCTGCAACGGCTTACACTGTCCCGCCAGGATTATCCCGCCCCATTATCGCCGCTGGAGCCGGGCTTGACCGCAGACGCATGTGCTCTGGGGGAACAGCTGATACAGATGGCACGGCAGGCCGTGGGGCAATAGCAATCGCAGGGTAACGTCTTGTTGTCGCAGGTTCCTTCGAAAACGGGTCACAGTTCCTGAAGCAATTGTCCAGGCTGTCCGTCTCATTAAGGAAACCGACCTTGATGGAGATCGACATGAGCCTTACCCGTCCCATTGCAACGCTGCAACGTTACCGTTCCCTGATGCCCTCTGGTCCACTGGCTGTGGGCTTGTGTACGGGGGTCCTGACGCTGTTGAGCGCGGGTTGCCAAAACGGCGGCCAGGAAACGCTGGCGGACAGTCAGACGGGCCAACCGGCCCAACGAGAGCAGCTGCTGGTGGATGCCATGGCCTCACCGGCGCGGATGCAGCCGCAGGCCAAAATGATGGCGATGCCGGCGCCGCAGCCCCTGCCGCAGCCGTCCCGTGACCGCTTTGAGGCGGTTGAAGAAAACACCGTCAAGCAGGCTTCTGTTGATCCGGTGTCGACGTTTTCCATTGATGTGGATACCGCGTCCTACAGCTTCTCCCGGCGGATGATCAACGAGGGGCGGCTGCCGACTCCGGACGCAGTGCGCCTGGAGGAGTGGGTCAACTATTTCGATTATGACTACACCGCCCCGGCCAGCCCGGATACACCGTTCAGCACCGGGGTGACAGTGGTGGAATCACCCTGGACTGCAGGCAACAAGCTGGTGCATATCGGCATCAAGGGTTATCAGGTGGACGCCTCCAGCCGTCCCCGCGCCAATCTGGTTTTCCTGCTTGATGTCTCCGGCAGCATGGGCGCGCCGGACAAGCTGCCACTGCTACAGCAATCGTTATCGATGATGGTCAAGGACATGCACCCCGAGGATAGCGTGGCCATTGTGGTGTATGCCGGGGCCTCCGGGGTGGTACTGCCGCCCACGGCCGTGAAAGACCGTACGGCGATTACCCAGGCCCTGAGCCGCTTGCAGGTGGGCGGCTCTACCGCTGGAGGGGAGGGTATCCAGCTGGCGTATCAGCTGGCAGAACAACACTTTGATGAGAAGGCCATCAATCGAGTGATTCTTGCCACCGATGGTGATTTCAATGTTGGCGTTACAGACCCGCGGTCACTGGAGGCGCTGGTCAGTCGCCAGCGCGAGAAGGGCATTTACCTGTCTGTCCTGGGGTTTGGCCAGGGCAACTATAACGATCATTTGATGCAGACCCTGGCCCAGAACGGCAACGGGGTGGCGGCCTATATCGATAACCTCAACGAAGCGCGCAAGGTGCTGGTAACAGAATCAACCTCGTCGCTGTTCACCATTGCTGAAGACGTGAAAATTCAGGTGGAGTTCAACCCGGCCACCGTGCAGGAGTACCGTTTGCTGGGTTACGAAACCCGCGCGCTGGAGCGTGAAGATTTCAATAACGACAGCGTGGACGCCGGGGAGATCGGTGCTGGCCATACCGTCACCGCGCTTTACGAAATTACCCCGGCAGACAAGACGCCGTTAATCGACCCCCCGCGTTATGGTGCCAGGGAGAATGCGGCGACCGCAGGGGCGCAGAGCAACGAGTATGCGTTCATCAAGTTGCGTTATAAGCGGCCGGGGGAATCCCGTTCCCGACTGCTACAGACCCCGGTAGCCATGAGCCAGCCGGCCCTTTCTGCAGAGGCTCGCCAGGAGGTGGAATTTGCTGTGGCGGTGGCGGGCGCTGCCCAGATCATCAAGGGCAGCAAGTTCAGCGGCAACTGGACCCTGGAGGAGGCGATTGCATTGGCACAGAACAATCGCGGCGAAGATCCGTATGGTTATCGGAGTGAGTTTGTGCAGTTGCTGCGTCAGGCGCAGGTCAGCCGGGACATCTGAGGGCCGGTGTGCCCCGTGATGAATTTCGCCCGGCAAGGCCGGGCGGCGTTCAGCGGAACAGGGTGGGGGCCAGTAGCTCCCATTGAGCGGGCCAGTCCTGGCTGGGTTTCTGCTTGAAACCGGAACGTACAAACTGGGCAATGCGGCCTTCCACTACGGCCAGCAGCAAGTTGGCGGTGATCGTGGGGGTGGCCTGGGTGCGTAGCCCTTCCTTGAATTCCGCGTCGCGCAATACCTGTTTGAGCTGGGTCTCCACGCGGTCGTAGAACTGCTGGATACGTTGGTGCAGGCGCTCGTTTTCACCGGTAAGGGCATCACCGGTGAGCAGTCGGGTAATGCCCGGGTTGCGCTCGGTGAAGGCCAGCATCAGTGCGAGAATCTGCTCCACCTGACTGGCGGCGCTGCCGTCTTCGGTGATGCGATTGATCCGCGAGAAAATCGCTTCTTCAATAAAACTGATCAGCCCTTCGAACATTTTCGCCTTGCTGGGAAAATGCCGGTAGAGGGCCGCCTCGGAGACACCCACTTCGCGGGCCAGCCCGGCGGTGGTAATCCGCCCTCCGGGTTCGGCTTCCAGCATGTGGGCGAGCGACTGCAGGATCTGCTCTTTGCGAGACGGTTTCTTGTCTGTCATGAATCGTCGTTCCCCAGTGATTGTTCTGTTGTAGCGATGCATCTGATGGCAAGGTGCCTTCCCCCTGGCACCTTGCTCGGGTTGTTTGTGCTCAGTCCTTGCTGATCAGGGTGCCGATGCCTTTGTCGGTCAGGATCTCCAGCAGCACGGCGTGGGAGACGCGGCCATCAATGATGTGCGAGGTATGCACACCGTTCTGGACTGCTTCCAGGGCGCAGCCGATTTTCGGCAGCATGCCGCCGTGAATGGTGCCGTCCTTGATCAGGTCGTTCACCCGGTCCGCATTGAGACCGGTGAGGACCTTGCCTTGCTTGTCTTTGAGACCGGCCACGTTAGTCAGCAGGATCAGCTTTTCCGCGCGAAGGACTTCGGCCACCTTGCCGGCCACCAGGTCGGCGTTGATGTTGTAGCTGACGCCGTCATTATCGACCCCGATGGGGGCAATCACCGGGATGAAATCACTGCCGGAGAGCAGGTCGATAACGCGGGTGTCGATGCCCTGCACTTCGCCCACATGACCGATGTCGATGATCTCGGAGGTCTTCAGGGCCGGGTCGTTTTCGTCCTGGGCCTTGAGCAGCATCTTGCGCGCCTTGATCAGTCGGCCGTCCTTGCCCGTCAGGCCGATGGCCTGACCGCCGTTGTGCTGAATCAGGTTGACGATGTCCTTGTTGACCAGCCCGCCGAGGACCATCTGTACCACGTCCATGGTCTCTCGGTCGGTCACCCGCATGCCCTGAATGAATTTGGATTCCTTGCCCAGGCGCTCCAGCAGGCTGCCGATCTGTGGGCCACCGCCATGGACGATCACCGGGTTGATGCCCACCTGTTTCATCATCACCACATCACGGGCAAAGCTGTTCTTCAGCTCGTCGTTTTCCATGGCGTTACCGCCATATTTGATGACCACGGTGGTGCCGGTAAAACGCTGAATATAAGGCAGCGCTTCAATCAGAATCCGGGCGGTATCGTGCGCACTGTTGGCGTCCATCATGTCTCCTGAACGTGGGCGGTGAATTCCGGGCAGGGAGGCAATGGCCTGTGCCATTGCCTCCCTGCGAAGCGGGATTATACGGGAAAAACCGCAGTTTCGCGTTGCCCGGAACGGTGCCTCTAGAACGGCACGTCCAGGCTGTCGTCAACGGCTTTCAGGTGGTTGCGGAACTGGGTCTTGACCCGTTGCAGGGCTTCCTCGTCGCGACCTTCAAAGCGGGCGACCAGTGAGGCGGTGGTGTTGGAGGCCCGCACCAGGCCCCAGCCATCCGGGAAGTCCACACGTAGTCCGTCAATGGTCGTGGGGCGGCCGCCGGCAAATTGCTCGGCGCGGGCGCTAAGTGCATCCACCAGCTGGAACTTCTTGTCTTCCGCTACCTCAATGTAGAGAGCGGGCGTGGTAATGCCGGTCTTCAGGCCGGCAAACACCTGGCTGGCCGGATCATCGAGTAGCGACAGGATTTCCAGCAGGCGGCAGCCGGCATACATGCCGTCATCGCAGCCAAACCAGCGATCCGCAAAAAAGATGTGACCACTGATTTCGCCAGCCAGAGGGGCGCCGGTTTCTTTCATCTTGGCCTTGATCAGGGAGTGCCCGGTTTTATACATCATCGGACGGCCGCCGCTCTTGCGGATGATAGCCGGAAGGGCGCGGCTGCATTTCACGTCGAACAGGATGTCGGCGCCGGGGGTGCGGCCGAGCAAATCGCGGGCGAACAACATCAGCAGGCGGTCAGGCCAGATAATTTCGCCCCGATTGGTGACCACGGCAACCCGGTCGCCATCGCCATCGAAGGCCAGGCCGAGATCCAGCTGTTCCTGTTGAACCATGCGCACCAGGTCTTGCAGGTTGTCCGGGTTGCCCGGGTCCGGGGCGTGGTTGGGGAAGTTGCCGTCGATATCGGTGTATAACGGTGTGACTTCGCAGCCCAGCTGGGTGAACAGGCGCGGCGCCAGCTCGCCGGTGGCGCCATTACCGCAATCGATAGCGATCTTCAGCGGGCGGGCCAGCACGATGTCGTTGACCACGTCGTTCAGGTAGCGGTCGGTAATGTCGCGTTGCTCTTCTCTGCCGCGGCCTTCGGAGAAGTCCCGGGACTTGATGCGTTCCTTGAGCGACTGAATACGATCACCAAACAGGGTCTCGCCATTGATGACGATCTTCATGCCGTTGTGGGACGGAGGGTTGTGACTGCCGGTGACCATGACGCCGGTCTGGGTTTCCAGCACCTCGGTGGCGTAATAGAGCACCGGGCTGGGTACCAGTCCCAGGTCGATGACGTCACGACCGGCTTCCAGCAACCCCTTGATCAGTGAGCGGGTCAGCTCCGGGCTGGACAGGCGACCATCGCGGGCTACCAGTACGGTTTGCTGGCCGGCATCGCTGGCTTCGGTGCCGATAGCCCGGCCTAGCAGGTAGGCAGCCTGGGCGGTAAGGGACACGCCAGCCACGCCGCGAATGTCGTAAGCACGGAAGATATCATCCGGCAGGGACTCGGTTTGTTGCTCATCGGTCAGCAGGATGCCGTCATCCATTTCTTCGGCGATTTCCATGGGGGCGGCTTCCGGCGTTTTGCGGGCTTTGCGCACTCCGCCTCGCTCCCGTAATTTCTCAACGGTCTTGGCGTGGGCGGTGTTAACAGTCTGGAAAATATCGAAGTGAAAGTGGTTGCGGGCGGTGACGCCGGGCTGTCGTGCCAGCTCGTCGCTGTAGCGGATCAGCTCGGCGGCATCCTGGCGCAGGGCGCGTGCCAGCAAGCGGTTCACGACCAGAGTGACCAGTAGCAGCAAGACAACCGAAAGCCCGATGGCCGCTGTTGCCAGTACCACGAGTTGGCTGTCGGCACGGGGCAGGACGACAGTGGCCTTGACGGGGCCCGCAGAGGCCGTGCTTTTTGCTCCATTGGCGCTCTGTCCGTTGGCAAAAATACCGGCATTGCCAAACTTGATTTCCAGTTTGGCGCCATCGGGGAGGGCTGCATTGACCAGCGTTGACAAGGACGCAAGGGAGCGGGTCAGGAGCAGGGTGCCATTCTGGTTTTTGGTGGCGCGCGCAATCACCAGTTCAGGGGGCTTTCCGGCAATCACAACCGGTTTGGGTTGTTGGCCCAGTCGGACTTCTTTCAATAATTCCTGGGCCGTGTAACTGAACTGGCTGGTGTCCGCGCCACGGCGGGGCACCAGGATCAGGGTTGAGTCGGGTTGCCATAAATGGGGGGAGGCATTGAACTGTGTCAGGGTGTTGTTGGCGAGAGCATTTTCCACTTCGGGGCGATCGGCCAGCAGGTCGAGTTGGGTGCTGGCCTCGTGAATCAGACCCCGTACCTGATTGGCTATGGCGGAAGCCAGTGCCTTGGCCTGGCTTTGTTCAAGCGCGACCTTTTCATGGTTGCTCTGGTAGACAAACAGGCCGCCAATACTCAATACAATAGCCGCGATGCCAGTGACCATTAATGGCAGGATTTGCTTCATGGCGCTGACCGTCATGGGCTTGTCGCCGTTGTTCTTGTTCTTTCCCATTATCCCCTCCAGAAACCCGTCTCTTAAGGACGTTATTATTAATGGCGGCCGCTGTGACCAAAGCCCCCGCTTCCCCTTTCGCTGGCGCTGAAGTTGTCGACCTGTTCGAGTTCTACCTGCATGACCGGGACAATCACCAATTGGGCAATGCGCTCGCCGGCTTCGATGGTGAAGGGCTGCTGGCCGCGATTCCAGCAGGATACCATCAGCTCTCCCTGGTAATCGGAGTCGATCAGCCCCACCAGATTGCCGAGCACAATGCCGTGTTTGTGGCCCAGCCCGGAGCGGGGCAGGATCATGCCGGCGAAGCCGGGATCGCTAATATGGATAGACATGCCTGTGGGTAGTAACTGGGTGTCACCGGGAGCAAGGGTGAGGGGTTCCTTGACCATGGCGCGCAGATCCAGTCCCGCAGAGCCATCGGTCGCGTAGTGGGGCAAAGGGATGCTGTCGCCAAGGCGGGGGTCCAGAACCCGGTACTGCAGTTTCATCGGTGTGTCCTTGTGGTTGGATTCAGTCTTTATACCGGATCGCAATCAGTTCAATAAGCTGTTTGGCGATTTGTGTCTTGGATGCCAGTGGCAGCACCTTGTGGCCGCCAGGCCAAATCACGGTGAGGGCATTGTTGTCGCTGTTGAATCCCACGTTACTGCCCGAGACGTCGTTGGTGGCAATCATGTCCAGTTTCTTGTTGACCAGCTTGCCCTGGGCATAGGCCATGACATCCTGGGTCTCGGCGGCAAAACCGACAGTGAAGGGCCGCTTGTTGTGTTCAGCTACAGAGGCAACGATGTCGGGGTTTTTCACCAGTGTCAGATGGATTTCTTCGGTGGACTTCTTGATCTTGTGATCGGCTGTCACGGTGGGGCGATAGTCGGCTACGGCAGCGGTGGCGATAAAGACGTCACAGCCTGTTTCGACTACCTCCATACAGGTCTCGTACATATCCACTGCGCGCACCACATCAATCCGATCCACCCGGTTGGGCGTGGGCAGATTCACCGGTCCGGCAATCAGGGTGACGCGAGCGCCAGCTTCGGCGGCGGCCTCTGCCAGCGCAAAGCCCATTTTCCCGGAGCTCTTGTTGGTGATGTAGCGCACCGGGTCGATGGCTTCCCGGGTGGGGCCGGCGGTGATGACCACATGTTTGCCGGTGAGCAGGGAGTAATCGAACACTTCGGCGGCCTGCTGGATGATCTCCAGGGGTTCCAGCATGCGCCCTGCGCCCACATCGCCGCAGGCCTGGCTTCCGGAACCGGGGCCGAAAACATGAATGCCTTTCTCTTGCAGGATAAGCAGGTTCTTCTGGGTGCTGGTGTCCGCCCACATTTGCTGGTTCATGGCCGGCGCGATGGCAATGGGGGCGCCCGTTGCCAGACACAGGGTGGAGAGCAAATCGTTGCCGTGCCCATGGGCCAGGCGCGCCATGAAATTGGCAGATGCTGGAGCAATTAACACCAGGTCGGCCCAGCGAGCCAGTTCAATGTGGCCCATGGCGGCCTCGGCAGCCGGGTCCAGCAGGGTGGTATGAACCGGGTGGCCGGATAGCGCCTGCATGGTCAATGGGGTAATGAACTCGCAGGCGCCCTGGGTCATCACGACCCGGACCTGAGCTCCCGCGTCCTGAAGGCGGCGGACCAGATCGGCGGCCTTATAGGCGGCGATGCCACCGGTGACTCCCAGGAGGATGCGCTTGTTGACCAGACGTTGCATGCAAAAACCCTTAATGGCTGACGGCAATCATGGCAAATCTCTCCTGCCACGGAGCCCGCGAACGGCGAATAATTCAGGCGCATAGGGTAGCACTAAGGGGAGTGCTAAGGGACTCCCCGCCAATCCAGTACCTTAATGCACGTTCTGCTGCATGAGATTCTGGTACTGGAAGGTAATGGCATCCATGCGCGAGAGGATGGAATCGGTGGTCACGGCGATTACCGTGGGGACGTAGCGGCCACTGTCTTCCAGCTGGAAGCCGGTGCGTGAGAAGTCCCATTGATTGCGTACCCGTTGCAGGGCGTCACGTAGCTCGTCGGTGTTGCTGGGATAGCGTTCCAGTTCGTTGAGGGAGCGGTCGAACAGGGTGATGGCATCATCCAGTTCCTGCTTCAGGCTGTCGGAGCGGACCCGCCAGGCGCGTGCCACGTACACCTTGGCGATCTTCTGCGAGAGCATGCGCTGGCGGCCGGAGAGGTTAACGAGCCGGGCACTGTCGATCCCGGAGTGGGCTTCGATGGCTTTGACCACGTCATCACAGGCTTTCAGAAGCGCCAGGTTGTCCTCCATCAGCAGGGAGGCGCCGGTCTTGCTGGGGGCGCTGATGATGCGTAGCCGGTGCGGAAACCACAGGGCCTCTACGGTATCCAGTTTGCTGTCGATGGCAGCCGTGGGGCTGTAGTCGCGTAGCATCAGCAGCTGTTCTTCAAACAGAGCGACGGCTTCGTCCAGTTGCCGCTGGGCTTTATCGGTCTGGATTTCTGCGCCAATCAGCAAGTGGTTCTTCATCATTCGCTGGGTGAGCATGCGCTGGCGCCCTGAAATGTTGACGGCTTCGGCATCATTGATAGCCATGACCGGAGTCGGGATAAGCAGGGGCAGGAGCAGGGCAGCAAGCGGAAGGAGCAGGCGTTTCATGGTCGTATCTCATGCTGTTGTTGTTTGTGCGGGCGTTGACGACAGGGGTGGAGCAAGGACTGGGCCAGTGGTGTGTTGCTATGAAAATCAATGAGTTGGTGGCTGGCAGCGATAAAGCGGGCCTTTTTGGCGCGCCATTGCCGCCCACTGCTGGTGCATAAAGGGGCGTTTTGATCACTTCAGGGGAGCGTAATGGCGATTACTGACTGGCCCGTGGATGAGCGGCCCAGGGAAAAGCTGCTAAGCCGTGGGGCCGAATCACTCAGTGATGCAGAGCTGCTGGCGATCTTCTTGCGCACTGGTCTGCGAGGTGCCACGGCAGTGGACCTGGCCCGCCAGCGGCTGGCTGCTGGCGGGGGGTTGCGGGCGATGTTGGACAGCAGCCCGGAGGTGATGGCGCGGCTGCCGGGGATGGGGGTGGCCCGCCGTGCATTGTTGCTGGCGGCGCTGGAGCTGGGGCGGCGCTATCTGGCGGAACCGCTGGAGCGTGGCATGCCCCTGGATAATCCGGACAAGGCCGGGCAATTACTGACGGCCCGCCTGCGCGGTTTGCCCTATGAGGTGTTTGCCTGCCTGTTTCTCGACAACAAGCATCGGCTGATTGCTTTCGAAAAGCTGTTTCAGGGCACCATTGATGCGGCGGCGGTGTATCCCCGTGAAGTGGTACGGCGTGCGATGGAGCTCAACGCCGCGGCGGTGATCCTGTCCCATAATCACCCTTCCGGGGTTGCCGAACCGAGCCAGGCGGACCACGCGATTACCCGGCGACTGGTGGAGGCTCTGGGGCTGGTGGATATCCGTGTGCTGGACCACCTGGTGATCGGTGACGGAGGCTGGGTCTCGTTGGCCTCCCGTGGGGCGCTTTAACCAGGGGCTGAGTGGCGGAAATGGCTCGTTACGCTCACCCCTTCGGCTGATCTGCGTTTGGGTTCTCGGCGAAGGTCGATCTCCGCGGGGTTTGTGGCAGCCATCGTAACCCATTGAATGTTGGTGAATCCGGGCGTGGATCCAAGATAGCGCTTGAATCCTGACCAGCGTACTGGTATAAAACGCGCCTTTTCCGGGGCTCTACCGTCCCCCGCAAGAAGATTTACGGAGCAAGACAATGTCCAAAGTTTGCCAGGTGACCGGTAAGCGCCCTGTAACGGGCAACAACATTTCGCATTCGCACATCAAAACCAAGCGTCGTTTTGAGCCGAATCTGCATCATCACCGTTTCTGGGTTGAGTCCGAGAAGCGTTTCGTTCGCCTGCGCGTCAGCTCCAAGGGCATGCGCATTATCGACAAGAAAGGCATCGATTCCGTTCTGGCGGAAATCCGTGCCCGCGGCGAACGCGTTTAAGACTGAATTAAGGAGTTAACCCATGGCTGGTCCGATTCGCGAAAAGATTCGTCTGGTGTCCTCTGCGGGCACTGGCCATTTCTACACCACCACCAAGAACAAGCGTCTCCATCCTGAAAAGATGGAAACCAAGAAGTACGATCCGGTTGTGCGCAAGCACGTTGCCTACAAGGAAGCCAAGATCAAGTAACTTGATCGATAGGGTTCCACCTGGCAATACGGACGGAAAAACCCGGGCAGCGCCCGGGTTTTTTTATGGGCGACATTTGTCTGTTTCGCCGGGATTGTTGTTGCCGCCAGGGTGGGCGTCGACGGTTTGCGGGCAGGAGTGACGTCTTGATGCAAATTGAGACATGTGTCACATTTTGAAAGTGATACCGCTTGTCGCCAAGATGACTCCAATTAGCGCCGGATCGCACGTGCCCCTTGAGATTGCGGCCGCCAAGGCGTGTTATTGATTCAGCTACATAAAGCCAACGGACTGTTGCTTGTAGCTTTCACAAGACGCGAATAGCATTTCAGTATTGGATTCATATTTGCGCATATGAAGCGCATAACATAGGGAAATGAAGGGAGAGTACCCATGAGCAGTATCAAGCAGTTCTACCACGCCGTTTTGATGCGGTTGTATGGTGGGGTTTCCGGCACGGCACGGCACCAGCGTGGAGCCAGTGCACTGGAATATATCGTGCTGGCAGCCGCCCTGATCATCATCATTGGCGGACTGGCAACCAACACCACGGTACAGGACGCCCTGAATAGCGCATTTTCCGACCTGTTTTCCGATGCCTCAAATGGCGGCGGCGGGACCTGATCCCGGTATCTTGAAGGGCATCTTCACGTGAAAGGTCGTTACCCTGAATCCGGCGCGGTTGCGCTCGAATTCCTTATGCTGTTTCCGTTCGTGGTAGCCATGCTCTACGGTTCGGCGGTATACGGCCTGACCTTTTTCGCACAGTATCGTATGCAGAGCGCGGTGGATGGCGCGGTCGAGACCGCGCTCTACCTCGACCGCTCCCGGTTTTCAGACAATCTGGGTAGCGCAGTGACGACACGCGCAAACACGGCATTGGCTGCGTTGGTGGCGCAGTTGCCACCGAGCCTCCGTGATCTGGATACCAGTGCCGCTTGTGCACTGGAAACAGTGGGGGGGGTGGAAATGTTGCATTGCCGGTTGGTGTATCCGAATTATCAAACCAACCCGGTCGTGCCCGCATTGGATTTTGGCATGCTGGGGGAGTTTCCGCCGCTGCCTGCGCAGCTGGATGTGGACGCCAGGGCGGCTTTCTGAGTAAAGCCCTGAGCGGTCTGGCATAACAAACAGAACAGACAGGGATGTTCCGGAGCGAACATGGGTTCTAGATTGTTGTACATGTTGCCCGCGCTGGTGGTTGCGCTGGTGGCTCTGATTCTCGCCCTCGCCGGGCTAAACCGCGACCCTGCTCCCTCTCTGGGGGTAGATCAGCAACGTGAGCGTGAAACTCAGCCCCAGGCGCCTGCCTATCGATATTGGGTCGTGACCGAAAGCCTGAACGTAGGCGACACCCTGGAGGAAGAATCGCTTGCGGTGGTGTCTTCCCCTGCCCCTATCGCCAATGTGCTGAATGCCGATGAAAAGGTTGTCGGCAAGGCCCTTCGCCAGTTTGCCCGCCCGGGTGAGCTGCTATCTCGCAATCATCTTGAACCGGGGGGGACGCTACCGGGCAACGTGCCTGCCGGGTTCCGTGCGGTAGCCGTGGCCGTTGATGATGTGGTGATGGCCGGTGGGCTGCTGCAGCCGGGCGATCTCGTGGATGTGGTTGTGGCGTTCCGCAAGGGCATGGAGCGCGATAACCCGGCCGCGATGGTGCTGCTCAACCATGTTCAGGTACTGGCGGTGAAAGGCGCGATGGCGGTAGCAGATACCGAGGCGGCCAGCGAGGCTCAGCGCCGCAATCACACTGTGGTACTCGCTGTGCCTGGGGAAAAGGTGCCGTCATTGTTGCTGGCAGCAGAAGAGGGTGTGCTGCGTCTGGCGGTGGTGGCCAGTGAAGACAAAGCCGTGGCCGACACGTCCAGGGCGGGCAAGCCGGTTTACTTCCGGGATCTGTTCCCGGCGGGCAAGAAGTCGGCTCCCAAGGCTGCCCCGGGGCAACGGGTAGAAGTTTACGAAGGATCGGATTCAAGGAGCACCTATGTACGTTAAAGCATGGAGTCGGGCGCTGGTGCTGCTGCTGGCGGGTTGTGTCAGTGTGGTGAGCTGGGCGGAGGGTTTCAGTGGCTCCATGCGGGTGGCCCCGGGAGACCAGAAAGTCCTGTCGTTCCCCGCGGCAGTGGCAAAAGTAGCTACATCTGATCCGGCGGTGGCCGCGTTAACGGTGACGGGCAGCCAGGAGTTATTGCTGACCGCCAAGGAAGAAGGTTCTGCTGTGCTGTCGATTTGGCTTCGTGGCGAAAGCAAGCCATTGCGCAGCACGGTTGTAGTGGCGACAACGCTGGGGTCGTCGTTGCCTTTCGGTACTCAGGTGCAAACTGATATCCGTGTGCTGGAAGTCAGTCGCTCTGAGTTGAACCAGATGGGTATCAGCTATAGCAATGTGTGGGATGGCGGGGCATCCGGTGCCGGGATTGCGGTACCGGGGGGCGGGTTCCAAACGCCCGGGGTGGCACCGGTGCCGATCAATTCAGAAGGCTTCAATCTGTTCAAGTTTGGTTCCAACTCAGTGGTGGCGATCAATGCGCTGGAAGCCGGCGGTTTTGCCTACACTCTGGCGGAGCCCTCACTCACCAGTCTGTCGGGCCAGAGCGCCAGTTTTCTCTCAGGCGGGGAGTTTCCGGTGCCAACGCGCAGTACCACAGACGGGGTGCAGATTGAGTTCAAGGAGTTCGGGATTGGCCTGAGCCTGACCCCCACGGTGATTGACGAATCGCAAATTATTCTCAAGGTCGCGCCGGAAGTGTCCGAGCTGGATTTTTCCGCCGGGGTGGAAACAGGCGGGGTCGCAGTGCCCGGGCTGCGGGTGCGGCGTGCCGAAACTACCGTTTCGCTGGCGCCCGGTGAAACCTTCATCATTAGTGGTTTGGTTAGCCGCAACACCATCAACAATAGCGACCGCCTGCCAGGCATTGGCAACATCCCGTTGCTGGGCGCCTTCTTCCGCTCCTCTCGCATTGAGAAGAATGACAAGGAGTTGGTGATGGTGGTAACGCCGCACCTGGTAACACCGCAGAACAGCACTGAGCCGCCGGTGACCTTGCCGGGAGCGGGCTATCACAACAGCAGCATGGGGTGGCTGGACATGGCCACAGAAAGTCGCCGCGGGTCGCAACCGATCCGTCATGGTCTGAGCTGGTGATGCCATGAGTGACCACGATATTGTTCTGTCCGTGGTGGATGACAACGGCCTGGAAACCTGGCTGGAGCGGGTGGTAGAAGAGCCGTTTCGTCTTGAGCAGGTGAGCCGGACAGACCTGACGCGTGTCTTGCGGTTATTGGAAGCGACCACGGCCCATGTGGTGATGGTGGAGATTTCCGAAGCCGATATGGACCAGTCGCTGGCCATCATTACCGCCCTGACCAGCGCCCGCCCCTGGGTGACGGTCATCACGGTATGCGGTCGTGCCAATCAGGACCTGCTGTTGCAGGCCATGCGCGCGGGTGCCCGGGATTGCTTTGTCGCAGGAAGCGATGCCTCTGATATCCGTGAGCGTTTGCGGCGACACCAGTTGCTGCGGGTTGGGCATTATGATGATCAGGTGCGTGCCACTCACAGCAACCTTGTGCTGGTCGCGTCTGCCAGCGATACCGTAGACACCCGTTTTCTGGCGCAAAATGTGGCGCTGGGCCTGAACCAGTTGTTTCCGGACCAGCGCTGTCTGGCCATCGACACGCAACCCAGTGGGCGCAGCATTTTTTATCTGGATATCCATAACGAGTACACCCTGGAGAACCTGCTCGCCAGTCCGGAGACCCTGGATGAAACCCTGATTGGTACTGCGTTGGAAGAGTATCGTCCGGGACTGCGACTGTTGGCTGGTGGCTTGCGCCGCGATGAGCTGGAAGGTGACCGCAGTGCGGATCTTTTCATCGCACTGAATCACCTGATGCAAATGTTTGATCGCATTGTCATCAACGTGGGTACCTTGCAAAGCCGCCATTGGGTGCGCGCGCTGGGCATTCATGCGCGTCACCTTTTGATTGCCATGCATCCACTGGTAGATCAGGCCCATGTGGTGCGCAGCCTGGGAAGCGAGTGGCGAGCGCACCTGGGCAAAGAAAGCCGTGTCAGTCTTGTCGTTGATGGCATTGATACACACGTGCCTCCATCGCTGGATGAGTTGGCCGAGACTGCAGGCATGCCGGTGCTGGCGGGGTTGCCTATGGATTGGCGTCACCGGTTGCTGGCGATGAATACCGGGTTGCCGGTACAGGAACAGGCGCCGCGTTGTCACTATGCGCGTTCGCTGCAGACGCTGGTGGGCAAATTGGAGCTAAGCCAGGATGAAGTGGTTGAACAGTCCTGGTGGCAGCGATTGCGGGGCAAGCGTTAACAGCGCGAGAGACGACAGGAGTCGGATGTGGCTGGGCGGATAGACGCAGAATACCAACAACTCAAGGACCGTACCCACCGCTGGGTTGTGGAGCGTCTGGACGAAGATGGTGTTGAGGTTAACGAAGCCAATAACGATGTGCTGGTTGAGTTTGTACGCAATGCGGTGGGGCAGCATATTGCCCTGAATCGGGTGCCGCTCTCGACTCAGGATCTCAACCAGCTGTCGCGAGACACTCTGGATGAAGTGATCGGCTTTGGCCCACTGGAACCATTGCTGGCTGATCCCAAAATCAACGATATTCTGGTGAACGGTCCTGATAGTGTGTTTATTGAGGTGGCCGGAGTTCTTCAAAAAGCGCCAGTAAGGTTTATCAACGATGATCATGTGATTCGAGTCATTCGCCGCATGCTTGCTCCCCTGGGGCGGCGTCTGGATGAGTCCAGTCCGATGGTGGATGCCCGGCTTCCTGATGGCTCCCGGGTCAATGCCATCATTCCGCCGCTGGCTCTTGATGGCCCGAGTATCAGTATTCGCAAATTTACCCGAAATCATCTTAGTGCTGATGCTTTGATCGAGAGTGGTTCGCTGACACAAGCTTGCCTGGACACCTTGATCAAAGCGGTAGAGTCACGTCGAAATATCATTGTCAGTGGTGGTACCGGTACCGGTAAAACCACCATGTTGAATCTGATCAGCCAGCATATCCCCCGGGAAGAACGGATCCTGACGATTGAGGATTCGGCAGAACTGGTGCTGCACCATCCCCATGTGGTGCGACTGGAGACCCGGCCAGCCAACACCGAGGGCAAGGGACGCATCAGTGCCCGTGAGTTGGTAGTAAATGCCTTACGGATGCGCCCGGACCGGATTATCCTGGGCGAGGTGCGCTCCAGCGAAATCATTGAGCTGTTACAGGCCATGAACACCGGTCACGAAGGCTCCATGAGTACGATCCATTCAAACAGTACCCGGGATGCGTTGGTGCGAATAGAAACCTTGCTGGCGGTGAGTGGCTATGACGCCAGTGAGCAGGCCATTTCGCGACTGATTGGTTCGGCACTGGATGTCATTATCCAGTTGCAGCGCTTGCCCGATGGCCGGCGTCGGGTCAGTGAGGTAGTTGCTCTCACTCCCACCGAGCAGGACCCCTATCATCTGGATTACCTGTACCGGAGCGACCCATGAGTGCGGTGCAGCTGCTAGGTATGGCACAGACGCTTGGCATTATTGCTGTGCTGACGGTGCTGGTGCAGTTGCTGTGGTTCCGACGCAGGCATACCCATCTTTTGAAAAACCGGGTTCGTCAGCGTCTGGAGCAACGTTCGGAGTTGGTATCCGAAGTGGTGCCCGGCCGGGTCGCTGTTGGGCCTTTGGAAAGAATTTTGCTGCGTGCCGATATTCGGCTTGGGCGTGGCCAACTCGGTCTCTTGGGTGTGCTGGTTTTTTTTGTCCTTGTAACAGTGGTTGTCAGTTCCGGCTGGATTCCCGCTGTTGCGGTTTTCGCGTTGATGCTCGCCAGTGCATGGCTTTATTGGCGCTACCGTTTTCAGCAGCAACGTCGCATGATTTTTGAATCGTTGCCCGGAATTATGGATTCGGTGTTGCGTTACATGGACGCAGGACGATCTCTGGAGGCATCTTTGCAAGAAGCTTTCCAGGATGCTCCCCCAGTGTTCACGCCGCTAACGTTCCGTTTGCGAAGCGCCATTGAATCGGGGCGTGACTTCACAAGGCTGTTTGATGATTTTGCTCGTCTCTATCAAGTCGCTTCTCTAGTGCTCGTTTCGATCGCGTTGCGCACTTCTGCCCGGTTTGGCTCATCCGTACGCCCTGTTCTGCAGCAGGTTGCCAACTCACTCCGTTCCCAACAGGAATTACGACGGGAGTTCCTTGCATCAACCGCGGAGACCCGGTTTACCGCGGGTGCCTTCACGCTTTTGCCTCTTGGTATGGCGGTCTACATGATGCTGATCAATGAGAAATATGCAGAAGTGCTACTGAATACGTCTACCGGGCATAACATGCTCATTGTCGCCGGCGTGCTTCAAACTCTGGGTGTAATAGTGATCTGGCGGATGGTGCAGGGGGTGGGTCGTGAATGATGTCTTGCCAGCCCTTGCCTTGCTGCTATCGGTCGTTGCGTTGTGGTTGTTGTTTAAAGGGCGCCACTGGGAGCTTCAAAGTCGCGTTAACCAGCGCTTGCAGGAACAGAGTAATACAGGGACACGGTCCGGGACCGAAGCGCGAAGAGGTATGCGCAGGCTCAGTGATCTGCTTGCCCAGTCATCGATTACCGCCAGTGATTACCAAGAGATTCGCATGGCGCTGGTCGGGATGGGAAAAACCCGTGAACAGATTCCGCTGATCTATCTGGTGGCCTGCTGGTTACTGCCAGTACTGGTTTCGCTGGTGAGTTTTCTGGTGTTTGGCATGGTGGGTGGCGTCATTGGATCCGCGTTGGCTTTTGTTGTGCCTCGCCGACTAATTCGCAGCATGGGTGAGCAGTCTGAGCTACGGCAAAACCTGGAAGCGGTTGAGCTGTGCCACATGACGCGCATGCTGATGGAAGCTGGCCTCTCCCTTGAGCGGGTGATGCGCATTGTTGGCGTTCAGGGACGTCCTTTGCTACCGGTGTTGATTCATCGCATCGATAGATTCAATCGTTTGATGCAGTCTGGCGCGGAACGCAGCCAGGCCCTGGATGAACTTGGTCAAAACAAGCGTATTCCGGTGCTGCGCAGCTATGTGGTGCTGATGAAACAGAGTAGCCAGCTTGGCGCCGGTGTCTCTGTGAGCCTGGACCAGATTATTGTAGAAGCTCAGAGCGTGGAGCGTAATCGTATCCGCGAGGAAACCAATCGCATTGGCGCGAAAATGACGGTTGTGATGATGGCGTTCATGTTGCCGGCGCTATTTATTTTAATTGGCGGGCCTGCGGTAATGTCTATCGCAGATGCCCTGACACGATAGGGATCAAATGGGTAGGGAGTCGATGATGCGAATCTGGGTGTACGCAGCGGTGGTGATGCTGGCGGGATGTGCTCATCAGCAGCCCGAACAGTCAGCGTCGGAGACGCTGGATCTGAATAACATCGTTTGCAAAAGTGCCCTGCAGCCAGAGCAGAAAGTGGATCTGGAAATGGTCGACACCCTGATGGCCAAGGGCCGCAATCACGCTGCTCTTGCACGGCTTGAAGGCAAGCCGATGAATGCACTGGACCATTGGCTGCGCTATGGGCAGTTGTTGGCGGCATCAGGCAAGCTGGATGAGTCCGAAGCCGTATTTCGTGCCATGGTAAACCGCTGTGGAGATGGGCGTAGTGAGCATGGTCTTGGGATGGTGCTGCTGAAACGCAATCAGGTGGTTGCGTCGTTGGGGCATCTTGAAAAAGCCAGAAATCTGGCGCCGGCTGCCGCTCAGGTCAGAAACGACTATGGTTATGCCCTGTTACTGGTGGGGCGCTATGAGGATGCGGCCTTTGAGTTGCGCACCGCATTGGAGTTAGCCAACGGTCAGGGACCGGTACGTCAGAATGTGGCGGTGGCATACCTTTTGACCGACAATGAAAAAGGCCTGCAAACGCTGAAATCCGAATATGGGTTTACGGCGGATGAAATGGCCTATGCCGAGAAACTGCGTGAGCAGTTCGGGAGGGTATTGAAATGAAGCGTTGGTTGTTATGCCTGTGTCTTCCTGCCAGTGTGATGGCTGCGGAGCCTCAGCAACAATACAGCTTTGGTGTATCTGATCAGGTGGTCAGCAACCCACCAAAGACCGTGACCGACTGGTTGCTGGATCAACAGCGGGACTCCCGCCAGGTGGAAGAAAGCGAGCTGCCGGCACCCCTTTATGTCGATAGCCAGCGTCGTCTGGCGGACTCCTTCCGTACGGCAATTCCGGAAAGCTTCGGTGAACAGACCCGGGACGACTAAATTTCAGCGCGGTGCGATCAGTGTGGTCACGCCGCTACTGTTGCTACTTATCGTCACCCTTTCGGTGTTGGCGCTGGATGGCGCTCGTCTCTATGCCCTGCGCAGTGACATGCAGGCTCTGGTCAATGTTGCGGCCCAGGCGGGCGCCTCAGCGACCCAGAGCTGCGGAGGGTTGACGCCTTCTGTCGCCACTGTGAGGCAACGGGCTCTGACCGCAGCTCGGGCCCAGGGTTTCACGGGTGAGGATGCTGACTTGTTAGTTCAGGTTGGCGTGCTAGAGGATGCGGATGATGACGGCGTTCTTGCGTTCGATGCGGTTAACTTTATAGAAGAAAGTAACGCTGTTCTGGTGTCTCTCACGCGAAGCGAGCCGATTTCCTTGCTGTTGCCGCAGTCGACGTTCGGTTCTCTGGACTTGACGGTGAATGCGGCGGCCAGAAAGGAAGTTGTTGCAACGATTAGCGCAGCCGGTGGGCTGGCGAGTGTAGGCGGGGATGGCACGTTACTGGGGGGGCTGCTGGGTGCCGTGTTGGGGCAGCCCGGGTTCGCATTGGATCCTACCAGTTTGAGCAGCCTTGAAAACGCTACCGTTCGACTCGGAGATTTGCTAACCGATCTCGGGGTTAATCAGGTTGTAGATTTGTTGCCTCTGGATGCGGATCAGCTAGCCTCTGCGTTGGGGGATGTTGCGGGTTTGGCCGGGCCGGTTGCTGACCTTCTTGATGATATTGCTGCCGCACCGGGTATCGAAACCATACAGATCGGCGATGTGATAGACGTTGTCGAAAATGCGTCCGTACCGGATGACAGTGAGTTTCCGATATACGATCTGGTAATCAGTCTGGTGTTGAATATCGCCGAGCAGCAACAGGCAGGATCAGATGGTGTGATCGCCTTGCCCGTGAATATCAGCAGCCTTTCCATTCCGCTGGTGGCCAACATTGAGGCTGTGGATTTATCCCTTCATGTAGGTGAGCCCCCTACAGTGAAAATCGGCCCTGCCCGGCAAGACAAGGATGGAAACTGGCGGACACGATTTTATGCCCCCGATATTACCTTGCAGTTGACCGCAGAAGCGGAACTTCTGCCAATCAGCCTGGGCCCTCTATTGGAGTTTTCTCTTGCTGAACTGGATGTGCCGCTGGCGGTGAATGCAGGCGGCGGCGGAGGCGCCTTGGTGGCTGCGGATTGTGCCAGTGGGTCAGGCAACAGTGTTGAGTTTACGGTCGAGGTTGAACGGGAGGTAGCCCGTATTGTCACTGGCTCCCTGGACTCTGACGGTAGTCTGATCGCGGCTCCTCTCGATGCCAATGTGGGGCGTTTACGTTTATTGGGGCTGCCAGCGCTTAATGGCATTCTGCACCTCAATGCCGAAGTGGACGGAACCGTACCGGGGGTCACGGAGACCGTTACGATGGATCCCCGGTATAACCTCTATTGTGATCCTGTGGACGGTTGTGACGAGATTGGCTACAGCGATGAAGGGGACGGTGTCTCAGGGCTTGATCTGGATATTGTGATTAATGAAGCGTCACTGCTGGAAACCAGCCTGGGCAGTTTGAACCTGAATCTGCTGCTTAACCCGATTGTGGATCTGGTAGAAGGGTTACTGGAAACGGTGGTGGAGAGCCTCGGTGAGGCGTTGATTAACCCCTTGCTGAGGACTCTGGGGGTTGGATTGGGCAGTATTTCGGTGAATGTGTCAGCTGCCAGCCAGGATTCTGTCCAGCTGATAGAAAATATCGCGGTGGTGGGTGCAGAGGAATAGTGGTTGAATCTGCTTTCGAGACTCACGAAAAATAAAAAAACGGCCGCTGAAAGCGGCCGGTTTGGCCGTTTTGATATCAGGCGGTGGCGTGCCGGTAACGGGTCAGCTGGTCGGCAAAGTCCTGCAAGGCAGCGATGCCGGATTCGCGGGCATCGTGATACCACTGCTCCAGCGCTTCCACCATTTCGGTGGAGTTACGGCTGGTCTGGGACCAGATGTCCTGCAGACGCAGACGGAACTGGTAGATCGCGTGCAGGGTCTCGTTGCTGTCGGTGAGGCTGGCCAGTCGTTGCTGCTGAGTCGGTTTGATCAGGGATACATCACGGTGCAACAGCGCATGGGCGCGAGCGTAGAGTCCACGTGTGGCTTCACAGGCACGCTCGCGCTCCTGTTTGAAAACCGGTGCAATCACAGACTTGCGGTAGTTGGCCATCACCTGAAAACGGTGTTGCATCACCCCGCGCAGGGCGTCCAGGTCGATACTTTTGGCGTCACGGTCGATGACCGGCTTGGGCGCCACCTTTTTCACTTTGGCCAGCTTCAGTATTTCAAACAGGCGAATCCAGGCCCAGCCCGCATCGAACTCGAAGCGGCGAACGGACAGCTTGGCCGAGTTCGGGTAGGTGTGGTGGTTGTTGTGCAGCTCTTCACCGCCAATCAGGATGCCCCACGGAGAAATGTTGCGGCTGGCGTCGGCGCATTCGAAATTGCGGTAACCCCAGAAGTGGCCAATGCCATTGATGACGCCGGCCGCGA
Organism: Alcanivorax sp. MD8A; assembly: GCF_002888555.1. Lineage (NCBI taxonomy): Bacteria > Pseudomonadati > Pseudomonadota > Gammaproteobacteria > Oceanospirillales > Alcanivoracaceae > Alcanivorax > Alcanivorax sp. MD8A. The sequence goes on from NZ_AQOQ01000002.1 coordinate 93,647, forward strand.
ATACCGGGATCCACATCATCTGTACGGCCCAAACGGTGATGCCGGACACGCCGAACAGGGCCAGGTCGATCACTGCCATCAGGGCAATGCCGCCCATGGGAAAGCGGGAGTAGACGTTGCGCTCCAGCCAGTCGTCCGGGCAGCCAGCGCCGTATTTGGCCAGGGTTTCCTGGTTTTCGGCTTCTTCGCGGTACAGTTCGGCACCTTCACGCAGTACCTTCTTGATGCCTTTCACCTGCGGGCTGTGCGGGTCGTCTTCGGTCTCGCACTTGGCGTGGTGTTTGCGGTGGATCGCGGTCCACTCGAGGGTATTCTGGCCGGTGCTCAGCCACAGCCACAGGCGAAAGAAGTGCTTCAGGGCCGGGTGCAGGTCCAGGGCACGGTGGGCGGAGTAGCGGTGCAGGTAGACCGTGACGCTGACAATGGTCACGTGGGTCATGGCGAGGGTCACCAGGACCAGCTCTCCGAGGCTCAGGCCCAGCAGGCCGTTTTGAATGAAATCAAGCATGGGGTCGCACAATAAAGAATCGGAGTGGCTATTGTGCCCAGTCGCCATGACGGGAAGAAGACGCAGGATGGGTCAAATTCGGACTTTCTGGCCAATGGTTGACCGTGGGGATAGGCGGTGGGGCTGCAGAGCGTTACCTGAACCGCCATCCTGATCGCGCAGAAAGGCCGGAGGTCGCTCAACCATGGGATGCCCCGCGTTCCAGCAACAGGTGCCCCAGCGCGTCGACAGTGGCCTGCCAGCCTGGTGCAAGCCAGGTGGTGCCGACAGCTTCGGCAATCAGGGCCGGGCCTTCAAGGCGCTGGCCGGCACCCAGCGATTCCCGCTGGAAGAGGGCGACGGGAGTATCGATACCGGGCAGTTGGGCGTGCCCGGACGGTTTACCTGCCTCGGCGGTGAGCGCGGGGCTGTCTGGCGTCTGGCTGTTGGCCAGCACCTGCACACGCAGGTTCACCTGCTGAACGGGGAGGCCGAGGCGATGCCCAAAGCGTTGCTCGTGGGCTGCATGAAAGGCGCTCTCCCGCTCGGCAGGGTCATCCCGCCAAATGACCTGCAGCACGGAAGATTGGCCCCGGTAGCACATCTCCACAAAGGTCTGGAATTGCAGATCCAGCGCGTCAACGCCCTCGGCCTGCAGTTCCTGGCTGCCCTGTTCCTCGAGCTGCTGGCGAAGAGCCAGAAGCTGGGCCTCACTGGCGTTATCAGCCAGGGCTTGCAGCAGTTCGCGCTTGCGGGGTGCGTAAACCAGCCCTTCCGCGGACAGCACGCCAGCACGTTGCGGCACGATGGCACGGCGCATACCCAGGTTGTCAGCCAGGGCGCACACATGCAGCCCCCCGGCACCACCAAAGCTCATCAGGGCAAAATCTGCCGGGTCATGCCCCTTCTGGATGGAGATCACCCGCAGGGCCTGGGTCATGTGCTCATTGGCCAGGGCCAGAACGCCCTCGGCGGTTTCCTGCACACTCAGCCCCAGCGCCTTGCCAAGCCGGGCCATGGCGGCGTTGGCCGCGGCCACGTCCAATTGCAGGGAGCCGCCAAGCGCAAAGGCTGGTTGCAGGCGGCCCAATACCACATTGGCATCCGTCACGGTGACCTGGGTGCCGCCCTGTCCGTAGCAGGCCGGCCCCGGGGAGGCGCCCGCGGATTGCGGGCCCACGTGCAGCAGGCCTGCCTCATCCACGTAGGCCAGCGAGCCGCCCCCGGCACCAATGGTATGCATGTCGACCATGGGCACGGCCACCGGGTAGGGGCCGATGCGCCCCTGCTGGGTGAGACGAATGGCGCCATCGAGCAGGGCCACGTCCGTTGAGGTGCCGCCCATATCGAAAGTCATCAGGTTCGGTTGTTGCAGTTGCTCGCCCAGTCGGTGGGCGGCGGCCAATCCCCCGGCCGGGCCGGAGAGCAGCAGGTTAACGGCCTGTGCGGCAGCCTGCTCGGAGGCAATGGTGCCGCCGTGGGATTGCATGATCGCCAGTGGGGCTGGGCGCGTCGCCTGCTGCAGGCGTTGCAGGTAATCGGCCACTTTGGGCGACAGCCACGCATTCAGCCAGGTGGCCAGACCGCGTTCATATTCGCCGCGAGTGGCGACAATCTCATGGGAAGTACTGACACTGAGCCCGGCGTCGCGCAGGGCCTCGGCCAGTTGCTGCTCGTGTTCTCCCTGCAGATAGGCAAACAACAGGCAAATGGCCACCGACTGCGGATCATGCTGTTTTATCCGGGTGACCAGATCGGCAATCTCGTCGCTGGAGAGCGGCTGAAGTTCGTTGCCCCGGGCGTCCAGCCGTGCGTTGATGCCTTCAACGGGCAAGTCGGTCAGGGCAGAGGCGGCAGGCGTGGGAGTCAGGTTATACAGCTCGGCCCGATTCTGGCGGCCGATGCGCAGGATGTCTTCGATACCACTGTTGGTGACAAAAACGGTGCGCGCGCCTTTACCTTCCAATGCTGCATTGGTGGCCACCGTGGTGCCATGAACAATGGCCAGTTCGCCGGTGGCCATGGCCGCCCCCATGCCCAGTGCCTCGATTCCCTGCAAGATCGCGCGCTCCGGTGCGTCCGGTGTGGACAACACCTTGTGAATGCGTGGCTCCCCATCGCCGAGCAACACAAAATCCGTAAAGGTTCCGCCGGTATCGACACCGAGCCAGTATGAGAGAGGCATAAAAGTGAACAGTGAATAGTTAACAGTGAACAGCGAAAACAGGGCTAACGGCGAACCTTCGTGATGCTACCATACCGGAAGCGAGTGGATGCTAGCTATTCACTGTTAACTATTCATTGTTCACTGCTTTTGCCATGCCTGAATTACCCGAAGTTGAAACCACCCTGCAGGGTATCCGTCCTCATCTTGAGGGGCGGGTGTTGCGGGGTGTGGATGTGCGTGAGGCGCGGTTGCGCTGGCCGGTCAGCGAGGCCCTGTATGCGCTGAAAGACTGCCCGGTGCTGGGGCTGAAGCGGCGAGCCAAGTACCTGCTGATACAGCTGGCCGAAGGGCAGTTGCTGATCCATCTGGGGATGTCTGGCACCTTGCGGGTAGTGGAAGCGGGGACCCCGCTGCGCAAGCATGATCACGTGGACTTGCGACTCGATGACGGCAAGGTGTTGCGGTTCAATGATCCTCGCCGGTTTGGCACGGTACTGTTTCAGGCGGGCGCTGCAGATCACCCGCTGCTGGAGAAACTGGGGCCGGAGCCGTTGGGGGACGACTTCACGGGCGAGCGGCTGTTTGACCGCTCCCGTGGCCGCAAGGTCGCGGTGAAAAGCTTCATTATGGATAACGCCACGGTGGTGGGTGTGGGCAATATCTATGCGCAGGAAAGCCTGTTCCTGGCGGGTATACATCCCTCCAGGGCGGCAGGAAGGGTATCCAGAGAGCGTTATGATCGCCTGGCTGAAGCCATTAAAGCGGTGTTGGCGAAGGCCATTGAAGCGGGCGGTACCACACTGCGGGATTTTACCCGGGCAGACGGGCAGCCGGGCTATTTTGCCCAGTCGCTACGGGTATATGGGCGGGCCGGGCAGCCGTGCATTCAATGCAAAACCGTGCTCAAGGCAGATCGCCACGGACAGCGTAGCACCAGTTATTGCCCGCAATGTCAGCGCTGATCAACGATTGAACAATTTCCGTATTGCCGGGCTTGGTGCAAAGGTGTAGATTGTGATGCAATTGTCGGAATATTAACGACTTAGCTGAAAGAATGTCAGCGATACTTTAACTATAAGAACGCAAGAGGGACTGACCATGAAGCGAGCAAAGCGCCCGGTAGTGGCATCTGCACTCGCCGCCACCATGATGCTCACCGCAATGGCTCCCATGCCGGCTGTGGCTGGCACCATGGCGGGAGATCGTCCGGGGGAAATCGCGATGATTGCCGACACCATTATCGCCCGCCCGGTATTGCTTGCCTCCACCGTCGTTGGGGCTGGGTTGTTTGTGGTGACTTTGCCCTTCAGCCTGCTCGGAGGGAACGCCGGAGAGGCAGGGGAAGTGCTGGTGATGAATCCTGGCAAAAACACCTTTGTGCGTTGCCTTGGCTGTACGCCAGCCCAGCATGAAAGTCTGAGGGCGGAAAAGGCGACCCGTGATGCGTCTGAGGATGTTGCCAGCGCAGATTAATTTGGCGAGCCACGCTGAAATAAAAAAGCCCGGCATATGCCGGGCTTTTTTGTGGCTTGCGTCAACAGGCGTTTGCCAATCAGCCGCAGGCGCGGTCGCTGTCCAGGTTCAGGCAGCCGCTCTTGTCGCTACAGAGGTCGCCAAACAGCGCATTGCACAGCTCTGATACCTTGCTGTTCAGTGCAGCATCGTCGAAAGGGTTCTCGGCGAGCGGCTGCCATTGCATGGCATTGAGTTGCAGCTGCACGTGTCGCAGCAACATCCGGTAAGGATCGTTCAGTGCATACATGTTGAGAATGCCTTCGGCATGAATCAGGGTGTGCATGCCAATCGTCATGGCCCACTGGCCAACGCTGAACGTCAACGGCGCATTCCCGTGGCTTTCGAGTTCGCCGTTGTCCATTGCTTCCTGCACAACGCCTTCGACCATGCGACCGATGGGCTGGTGTGCTTCCAGAAGCTGATCACGGCGATGGGTCGAAGCGGCCTGCCAGACCACATCGGTCATGACGTATTGCTCGAGCCGGAAGTGCTCAGGATGGTGTTGGGCAAACAGGGCAAAAGCCACGGAGAAGCCCATCATTTTGTCGCGGCTGCTAAGGGAAGAGTCCGCGACCCGCTTGAAATACTCGCGTCGAGTAACGGTAAGCTCCGTACAGACCGCCATGAGCAGGTCTTCCTTGGAGGCGAAGTGGTGGTATAGCGTGCCGGTAGCGAAGTTGCAGCTACGCGCAATGGCGGCCATCTGGATACCCAGCAGGCCCTCGTTGCACAGCTGCTGCCGTGTGGCTTCAATAAAAAGTTGTTCGCGTTCTGCAAGGGCCTGTTCGCGCCCGCTTCGAGTTTTAATCATGGTGAAATTCTTGTCTTGTCCGTATGACTAGTGTGGTTACCCGGGCACTAATACGCAAGTGCCATTCACAGCGTATTGGCGAGGGTTTCCAGCACTCCATTCAGATGTTGCAAACCGGTACGGGTGCATTTGATATGACCTTGCTCCATGGCAATGAGCCCCCGGTATTGCAAATCCCCCAATAAGCCTTCCCATTCTGCCGTATTCACCCCCGTCCTGTCCGCTATCACCTGTAACGATATGCCACCGGTGAGGCGTAATCCGTTAAGTAGTGCCTCAAATGAACGATCAGCACCGGTCACAGGCTGTAACTGGCGACGACTTTGGGCCGGGTCGGCGAGGTAATCTTCCGGTTTACGGGTTTTCTGGAAGCGCAGAATGGCATTATCCGCTGCCTTGGTGAGCTTGCTGTGAGCCCCGGCACCGATCCCCAGGTAGTCACCAAATTCCCAGTAATTGCGGTTGTGGCGGCATTCAAGGCCCGGTCGTGCAAAGGCGGACACCTCGTAACGGTGATAATTGTGCCTGGCCAACAGGGCGAAACCGGCCTCCTCGGTGTCGGCCATGCTGTCGCCGTCCGGTTGCTGTGGCGGCGAGCGGTAAAAGACCGTGTTGGGTTCGATGGTGAGCTCATACCAGCTTAGATGAGTAGGCTGCAGAGCAATGGCCTGTTCCAGGTCGGACAGCGCCTGGGCCTGACTCTGGCCGGGCAAGGCGTGCATGATATCCAGATTCAGATTGTCGAAGCCGGCCGCCCTGGCTTGTGTGGCGGCACGCACCGCGGCACTGGCATCGTGGATACGCCCCAGTGTCTGGAGGTGACCGTTGTTGAAACTCTGCACCCCGATGGACAGCCGATTGATGCCCGCTTCCCGGAAGCCCTCAAAACGGGCGGCCTCTGTGGTGCCGGGGTTGGCCTCCAGGGTGATCTCGGCATGCTCGGACAGAGGCAGGCGGGCACGGATACCGGCAAACAGCTCCCGGTAAAACGCGGGCGACATCAAACTGGGGGTTCCCCCACCAATAAACACCGTCTCTACCGGCCGCTCCCCTGCCAGTTGCAGATCCTGCTCCAGGTCCACCAGCAACGCCTGCAAATAGGCCTCTTCAGGCAATTCGCCGCGCTCATGGGAATTGAAATCACAATACGGACACTTGCGCACGCACCAGGGCGTGTGGATGTAAAGGGAGAGGGGGGGAGGGGTGAGAGGCATGGAGGTCAGTTAACAGTGAATAGTTAACAGTGAACAGCTAAATTCACCGGCTTGGGGTATGGTAGCAAACCGTCCGGGCGAAGTGTGTGTTTTGCCTTCGCTGTTCACTATTAACTGTTCACTATTAACTGCTTTTTATGCATATCTGGGTTGATGCCGATGCCTGTCCGAGGCCGGTGAAAGAGGTCTTGTTCAAAGCGGCGCAGCGGGTGCAGGTGCCGTGCACCCTGGTGGCCAACCAGGCCATTGCGGTGCCGAGGTCGGCGCTGATCCGCTCCATTCAGGTGGGGCAGGGGTTTGATGTGGCAGATAACGAAATTGTCCGCCGATGTGAACCGGGGGATCTGGTGGTCACCCAGGATATCCCCCTCGCTGCGGAGGTAGTGGCGAAGGGCGCAGAGGCCGTGACGCCCCGGGGGCACTGGCTCGACAAGGATACCGTGCGCGAGCGCCTGAACATGCGGGACTTCATGGAAGAGATGCGCTCAGCCGGGATGGAAACCGGTGGTCCGAAAAGCTATTCCGCCCAGGACAAGGGGCGGTTCGCCAATGCACTGGATCGTTGGTTGGCACGTCACCGGACTCAGAAGTAGCCCATTACCCCGATTTGCCCCCAGCTTTCATCCTGGCCGCCATCGCGGCGAACGTCTTCGCCGGCCCAGCTGTGCTGCCAGCCGGCGTAGAAACTCAGTCCTTCGATGGCGTTCCAGGTGAGCTGCAATCCGGCCTCAAGATTGTTGAGTCCGTCGTTGGCCTCACTGGCATAGCCATCGTCATAGGTCTGGGTAAGCCGCAGGTCCACGATCACGGTTTCCCATAGTGGTGTTTCGGCGATGGCAGAGAGGGCGTAAAAACGACCGCTGGCCTGCTTGCTCCAGGTGCTGTCCAGAGCCAGCCGGATCAGCGTAGTCAGCCTGCGCGATACGCCGATGCCGACCTCGACATCGTCGGGATCCTGAGGGTGGAACTGCAGGTAGCTGACATTCAGGTAGGGGTTCCACTCTCCGAAATAGGGGGCGTATTCGGCGTAGAGGGTGTTTTCGCGGTAGTCGCCGCCGGCCTCCCAGGCTTGCCAGACTCCGGCAGCGATATCCGCCATCACCAGATCGCCGCCGACGCTATAGAGGCTGCTGCCATCCAGATTGTCGCGACCTTCGGAAATATATTGGCTCTGCCACTGGGTTTGCAGGCTGCCCTGCAGGCCAGCGGCAAACAGTGGCGCCGGAAGGCTCAGCAGGGTGACGATGACACGTAAAGACACGGCACAGCTCCTTGTGGCGTGGAGTGAAAGTCAGGGTAACCCGTTCGCCGTGAAACGAAAATGAGAGCTGCGGGCCGTGTCGTCCTATGGCTCGCGTTTCAGCTGGGTGAGCAAGGCGGCCATGGCCTTGCCGCGATGGCTGAGGGCGTTCTTCTCTTGCGGATCCAGTTGTGCTGCAGTGCAACCCTTTTCCGGAACGAAGAAATGAGGGTCATAGCCGAAGCCCTGTTCCCCCTGGGGCTCCAGAACGATTTCGCCGTCCCAGGTGCCCTGACACAGGATCGGGGTGGCATCGTCTTCATGTTCCATCAATGCCAGCACGGCCACGTAGCGGGCGCCCCGGTTGACGTCGGGAAGATCGGATAACAGCTCGACCATCAGTTTGTTGTTCTTGGCGTCGGTGGCGCCGACCCCGGCAAAACGGGCAGAGAACACGCCGGGGGCACCGCGCAGGGCATCGATTTCGATCCCGGAATCATCGGCAATGGCGGGCAGGCCGGTATGCTTGCAGGCGTTGCGGGCCTTGATGATGGCGTTTTCCACAAAGGTGGTGCCGGTTTCGTCCGCTTCCGGCACATCGAATTCGCTCTGCGGTACCACCTCGATATTCAGTGGCGAAAGCAGCCCTTGCAGTTCTGCGAGCTTTTTCTTGTTGCCAGAGGCAAGAACGAGTTTTTCCATGGAGAACTCCTGCGTTGTTAGCTGCGTGCGTCTAACTGCGTAGCACGTAGCTGTCTTTATGCCTTGACTCGATAAATCGCAATTTCGCCGAACAGATTGGGCCACCACTTGCTCAGTATGCTGCGGCGGTGCTCGCGGTTGATCACCTGTCGCTCGAGAATCTGAATGCCGTGTTTGCGACAATGGGTCTCGAAGTCCTGCACGGTGCACAAGTGAATATTGGGCGTGTTGTACCACTCGTAGGGCAGTGCGGAGGAGACAGGCATGCGGCCCTTGAGCCCCAGATAGGCACGAATCTTCCAGTGGCCGAAGTTGGGGAACGTGATAATCGCCTCGCGGCCGACCCGGACCATTTCGTTGAGGATCTGGTCGGGCCGTAATACCGCCTGCAGGGCTTGTGTCATCACCACATAATCAAAGCGATGGTTCTGGAAGTTGCCGAGCCCACCGTCCAGATCCTGCTCCAGTACATTCACCCCTTTCTCGAAACAGGCGGCCAGATTGTCCTGATTGATCTCCAGGCCGTAACCCTGGGCCTGCTTGTGTTCACCCAGCCAGGCCAGCAGGGTGCCGTCACCACAGCCGAGGTCCAGCAGCGTGGCGCCCTTGGGGATCCACTGGCTGATCAGTTGCAGATCATCACGCATGGTCTGACTCCGCGGTGCTGCCGTGTTCTATCTCGTTGGCGACTCTGTGCATATACGCCCCGAACAGCTTGGTGTATTCCGGGATATCCAGCAGGAAGGCGTCATGGCCCTTGGGGGTGTCGATCTCGGCGTAGCTGACGTCGCGCCCCGCGTGTACCAGGCCATCGACAATTTCGCGGCTACGCTCCGGTGCAAAGCGCCAGTCGGAAGTGAACGACATCACCAGGAATTTGCAGCTCGGCTTGCTGAGCGCGGTTTCCAGGGAATGCTCGAAGTCCCGTGCCGGGTCGAAGTAATCCAGCGCTTTGGTCATCAGCAGGTAGGTATTGGCGTCAAAGTTGCGCGAGAACACCTCACCCTGGTGGCGCAGGTAGGATTCCACCTGAAACTCCACATCAAAACCGTAGTGGAAGCGGCCGGAGCGCAGGTCGCGGCCAAATTTCATGCGCATGGCATCATCACTGAGATAGGTGATATGGCCCACCATGCGCGCCAGAATCAAGCCCTGACGTGGGTAGGTGTCGTGCAGGTAGTAGCGCCCGCCATGGAAATTCGGGTCGGTAAGAATCGACTGGCGGGCCACTTCGTTAAAGGCAATGTTCTGGGCCGACAGTTTCGGGGCCGCGGCAATCACCACCGCGTGGCTGAGACGGTCCGGGTAGTCGATGGACCATTGCAGGGCCTGCATGCCGCCCATGCTGCCACCAATCACCGCCGCCCAGCGCTGAATGCCCAGCACATCGGCTAGCCGCACCTGGCTGTTCACCCAGTCCTTCACGGTCATCATGGGAAAATCCGGCCCCCAGGGCTGACCGGTTTCCGGGTTGATTGCCGATGGGCCGGAGGAGCCGTGGCAGCCGCCGAGATTATTCAGACATACCACAAAGAAACGGTTGGTATCGATCACCTTGCCGGGACCAATACAGGTATCCCACCAGCCCGGACGCTTGTCCTTCATGCTGTGGTAGCCCGCCGCATGATGGTGACCGGACAAGGCATGGCAGATCAGCACCGCGTTGGACGCGTTGCGGTTCAGGGTGCCGTAGGTTTCATATACCAGTTCGTAGGACGGCAGGGTTCGACCACACTCCAGTTCGAGCGGGGTGTCGAAATGGTGTGTTTTTGGCTCCACCAGACCCACGGAATCTGCGGGGATCTCTTGCGGCATGATGACTCGCTTACATAGGTTGTCGCAAAGTCTAAAGCTCGACCGGTGGGGGCGCAATGCAGGACCGGTAACCGGCCGTGGTAACATGGCCCTTTGTGGAAACGGGAAGGGACCATCTTCTATGGCATCCGACAAATTGCTCGATACCCTTTATCAGAAAGTTGCCAATGATGAGGATGCCCGCACCTGTACCGACATTTCGGATGCGGCCTGCCGGGAGGTACCGGGTAACTTCTTTCGTATCATCAGTGCCAATACTCTGACCAAGATCGGTGATCTGCTGATCAATCCGAAAACGGTGCTGGCGTGGTTGATCGGTGCCGTCGGGGCGCCTGCTTCTCTGGCGGGGTTGTTGGTGCCGATTCGTGAGTCTGGGTCACTGATCCCGCAATTGATGATTGGTGCCCTGGTACGCCGCTACCCGGTGCGAAAGGGCTTTTGGGTGCTGGGGGCTGCTCTGCAGGGGGTGGCTGTGCTTGGCATGGCAGCGGTGGTGTGGTGGCTGGACGGTTTGCAGGCGGGACTTGGGGTAATCGGCCTGTTGGTGCTGTTCAGTATTAGCCGTGGCTTCTGCTCGGTGGCCATGAAGGATGTGCAGGGCAAGTGCATCCCCAAATCACGGCGGGGGCGCCTCACCGGGTTATCCGCCACCTTGTCCGGTGCGCTGACGTTTGCGCTGACACTGCTGCTGTTTCGCGGCGATAGCGACCCATCCATGCTGTTCTACAGTGCGTTGTTGGCGGGGGCCGGCGTGGCCTGGTTGGTTGCTGCCCTGGTGTTCTGGCGGGTGGATGAATACCCCGGAGCCAGTGAGGGTGGCAGTAATGCCCTTAAAGAGGCTTGGGCTAGCCTGTCGTTGCTGAAAACAGATCGTCCATTTCGACGTTTCGTGCTTGCCCGCGCCTTGTTGATGGCCTCTTCGTTGGCATCCCCTTTCCTTGTGCTGCTGGCTCAAGATCAGTCAGAGCTGGCACTGATGCTGGGTAGCTTCGTGCTGGCATCGAGCTTGGCCAGCGCAGTAAGTGCAACAGTGTGGGGCTACATGGCCGACAGCTCCAGTCGTGCGGTGATGATCCGTGGTGGCGCTTTGGCGGCGCTGGTATGCCTTGGCGCGGGTGGGCTGTCACTATCCGGCTGGCAGCCAGATGGGGTGCACTGGTTCTATCCGGGCGCGTTTTTTGTTCTCGCTATCGCACATGCAGGTGTTCGTATCGGACGCAAGACCTATATGGTGGATATGGCAGGGGGAACCAAGCGAACAGATTACACGGCCGTCAGTAATACCGTGATCGGGGTTTTGCTGCTGGTGGTTGGTGTGTTCAGTGCGGCGGTGGCGACGCTGGGAAATGATTGGGCGCTTGTGGTGCTGGGGGGTATGGGAGCAGCAGGGGTCCTTTGTGCGATATCGCTTAAAACCGTGTAAGTAATATCCTAAAGCTATATGGGGAGACTGCCTGCGTTGCTATTTTGCGCTAAGGTGAGTGGTTTGTTTGTCATCCTTTCTGGGGGAAAAATGAAGAAGACGTTAGTGGTTATGCTTTGCTCATTGGCAGCGAGTGGTGTCTGGGCCGAAGAAAGCCCGAGCCGGGGTTTGATGGTTGGGGCAGGAGTAGGGATCGATACCGGTAACTTCGCGGACGAGCTCGAAGACGAGCTGGGTTCGGGCTTCAATGTTGATGATGATGGCGCCAACACAGGGGCGGACCTGTATGTCGGGTTTGCCTTCGGCGGAGCCTCATCTGTACGCCTGGGCTACCGGAAATTTGGTGAGCAGGCAGGTGAGGTCAGCTTCGGTGGAGCAAAAATCGGAGAGTATGAAGTGGATGCCGATGGCCTGTATCTGGCTGCGGATCTGATGTTCCCTGTAGCGGATACCGTGTACCTCGGTGGCACATTGGGACTGCAACGGTGGGATGGAGAGTCCACTACTCGAACCGCATCGGGCACTTCCAGAGCCTCCAGTGAAGGGAGTGACTTTTTTTATGGTGTGCGCGGCAAGTTTCTGTTCAATCAGGGCAAGGCCGGTGTCGTTGCGGGCTATACCTTGTACCGCTTCGAGGATGAGCGTGGCGATGAGCTCGAGTACGACAGCATCAGCCTGGGATTAGAAGGCTACTTCCGCTGATGTCCTTGTCACTGGTCTCGCCGTTTCTGGTGATACCGGCCTAGATCCGATCCTCTCTGTCGTTGATGTTGGCCAGCCTGGTGCTGGCCAACATCGTCAGTGCCAAGGTATGGAGCACATGACGGAGACCTCAAGCCGCAATGTGATGATTCCCGGCGGCCTATCCTTTCTTGATGTTTTCACTATACGACGGCTTGCGCTAACAGGATTGCTTTCCCGGGTGATGGGGTTTTCTTCTGTTTTCCGGCATTACCTGAGGCTCAGGTGTGGCGTGCGGGAAAAAAGGGGGGCTAGGTAAGCTCGGGGGGTAAGCCAAAGAGTTGTTCTGTGGATTCGAGCGTCATGTTGATGCCTTTGACCAGGCACCAGCGAGAGGCATTTCCTTGCGCCTGAACCCGTGCGCCATGGTAAGACCAGGGGGTATTCATGAAAATGGCAATCCGCCCTGGCTGAAATGGAATCAGCGTGGCCGCCTCCGGAGCGCAGGATTTCACATGATCCGGCGCGCGCTTGGCCATGATCTCTACCCCTTCGCGGCCAATGATTTGTGGTCCACGAAACAGCCTGGTGCCCCAATCCGGCAAGGCGGTTTGTTCCGGATCAAGATAGAGGATCAGGCTGTAGAGTCGATTGGGCCAATCCATATGTGTTGGCAAGGTGCTGCCCGCAGCACGAATATTCAGGGCGCCACTGGTTGCCCAGGGTTGCAGCTGAATCAGGTCTTGCATGCTGTCTGCACGATGCCCAAAGAGGCGCTGGTATAATGACTGTCTTGCTGGGGCGAACAACGTATGGATCGCGGTCGCGACAACATCATCAAAAAGCGCATCGTTGCAGTGTTGCCAGAAGACTTTACGCCGACTCTGCCATTGCGCCAGTTCTTCACTTTTGTCCCAGATCTGGAACGCCAGTAGTCCATGTCCGGCATCACTGAATTGTGCTTTCCCGGGCAGGCATTGATACGCCTGCAAAATGAATTCCGAGGACAGTGCCCCATCGATGATGGTGTGAGGAAAAGGTTCGCGAATAACATTTGCCCGCCGAACACTTTCCAGCAAGCGAGCATGCTCACGGCGAATCAGTGGATCGAGCGTAGTCATGATTGCCAGTACGCGTTGGCAATGGCCAGCGCCTTGGCCACATCTTTGCGTGGCAAGGTGCGGACAATATGCTGCGGAAGTTCCCACCAGCGGCTGGCGATCAGAGCCTCACGTGTCGCTTCGTCGAAGCGGTATTTCAACACTCTGGCAGGGATGCCGCCTACAATGGCATAGGGGGGAACGTTCTCGGTGACGACGGCGCCGGCTGCAATGCAGGCGCCATGACCAACGCAAATGCCTTGCAGTATGACCGCATTGTGGCCGACCCAGACATCACACCCGATCACAGTGGGGTAAACGCCAGCCCGGTAAATATCCTCCGGGCCCATCTCTCCGCCCATTTCCTGCTCCAGATCCAGCATCCCGGTTGTCAGCATGTCAACGTTGTGGCTGACTGCGCCGAGAGTGGCCAGGGCGCTGATGGAGCTGTGCCGCCCAATAATGAGGTTGGTTGGCATCTGGGTCCGGCACTGATAGTACGCATTGCGCCCCATCAGCAGGTTGAAGGGCTGATAGTCGTTGCTGACTCTGCTTTGTTTTTCCAGGAAACAGGCTCGCTCGTGATCACCATCAAAGGCCGAGAGAGAAAGCTCTTCCGGATGAAGCCAGTCGGCGTAACTGGCCAGTGCTTTCAGACGGTTCAGTTTTTGTTCGTTACTGATCATCGGGTTTTCCATGGGGCCACAGTAAGGATTGCGGGATAGAGCCAAAGGGTGTTCCCGCCAGCTGGAGTTGGGCCAGCGGCGAATGGATATGGGAAAACGCGACGCTGCGTTGAGCCTCTCTGCCGACGATTCCCTTGCGGTGTGTGACGGAAACGTCAAAAACGATGGCGGTTCCGGCGCATCCTTCAATGTTTTCGTAGGGAAGATTGGCGCCACTGCATAGACACGGGTCCTGATAGCTAACCTGATTCTTCCATTGTTCAAGCCGGGTCCTGTGATTGCGATAGTGAGTGCCTGACTTCACCTGAATGGCACCATTGTTTGTTGTTACATCGGACACATAAATCATCAAGCGAAGAGAAAGTGTTGGATCCCAGTGGGGGTGATGATTGCCGGCCCCCCGGCGATCATGTTTATACGTATCTTCGCAAATTGAGGCGAAATCATTCCGGCTGTCACGGCATTGAAAATACAGTTCTCCAAGCTGGCGAAACCAGTCAGGGAAAAGGCATTGATGCAGTGTTGTCAGTTGATGATTGAGCAAATCAATCGCTCGGGCGGGAAGAATTTTTTCGCCATCCATGGGGGGGGCGAGTTTGAGGCCTGCCAGAGATTCGGAAAAACAGCGATGGTGCTCCTCTGCCAGCGCCATGGAACGGTCAGCATAGAGGCCGGGGAAAACCACGACGCCCTTCTCTCGTAATGTTTGGGTTGCCTGCTGAAGATTCATCATGACTTATCAAGCTCCCAGTCCAGTCGGCGGCTTGCATAATCATACAGGGCAAATTCCCGATGAAAGCGTGCCCGGAATTGTTCCCGGTAATGAGCAAGGTCGATAATGTTTTCTTCTCTTGGGCTGGTGTTTTCAAACGGGATCGAAGGGGTTGGCTTCCCCAGCTTTACCGCCAGAAGCTCCAGGGAGTCAGCAAACCGCTCGGTGAGTCCAATCCACAGAAAGCGTTGCTCGAGCCAGCCCTGAATGTGTTGCTCGCTGGCGCTCCACAGGTCGAAAGGAAGCCCGAGATAATTGAATATTTTTGGGTTTTTAAGGGTGTCTTCCAGATATTTTTCTACGTCAATTTGGCCAAGATCGCCCAGCCTGCGACGGAAATAATAGCCGGACAAAACCATTTCCATGGGGTCGCGCAGCATGGTAATGAACTGGGTGGCATCAGGATAGTAATCGAGAGCCCCAATGGCCCACTGATGATGATAAAAATGCCCATGGACACAGGCGTTTTGCTGGGCTGCCGCTCTCTCCGGAGGGCCCTCGGGATCGTCGGGATAATGCAGAAAGAGTCGATCCTTGAAAACACTTCTCAGGCAGGTCGTAAAGCTGGTTCCTGCGCATTTCGGGATATGGATAGAGACCAGTAGCTTGTCAGGGTTGTACTGTAGCATGGTCATTCCTTATCCAGCACCAGTAGTGAAGGTAGCCGATCCGGCTGTTCCAGTCTGAGGAGGGTATAGCCGATGCCAGCCATCCCCGTCATCATCCCCGGCTGCATGCTCTCCCCTCCGGGAATTGTCCAGCTGAGCTGGGACTGATGGCGCTGTAACATTCGTGATGCCAGATGGCCTGCCGTTTGTGGCTCGCCCAGAAGCAGCCACATGTCGATCAGTCCGCAGTTTCCCATGGAGAGATGATCCCATTGCATGAGTGGCCGGTCACGCAAACGTTGCAGGGCCAACTCGGCCGTCGGGCTGAAAGTTCCGGTCAGTTTCTTTACCCGGTCGAGGGCAATGAGGATTCCGGCTGCACCGTGGGCCCAGCCATCACTGTCGGCAGGTGCGTCCTGCTCAGCAGATACCTTCCAATTGCGCTTTTCAGGGATCCACTGGTGATCCAGGAATTCCACACACTTCGTTATCGTGCGAAGCGCATGATCAGCCTGTGCTACGCCCGGGAAGGCATCCAGCAACTGACAGAGTGCAGTCAAGGGGCCGGCTATGCCATGTCCTGCGCCTGTCTGAAATGCGGCGGGGTTGTTGTCATCGTAGCGGCCGTGATCGGGCCAGCCGACCAGCCTGGCAGGAGGCCCGGTCATCACACACTGACGGAGTAACTCTGCCAATGGCATTGGCTGTGGTGCTGGCAGGTTGGTGCGCATGGCGACACTGGCGCCAGCCAACCCACTGATCCAGTCCGCGCTGCTGCCTGACGGACGAAATTGCGCTGAGGAAATGCCGTTACGCAAGGTTGCCAGGCCCGTTTTGAGCGTGGGCATCTCAATCAGTTGCAGGGCGTGTTGCAAGGCAAATAAAAGAGCGGTACGACCAACCAGGCCTCCGTGGCGATTATCAAGTTCTTCGCTCCACGTAGCAGCACTGTCGAGTAGGCCGGTAAAGATATTTTCGCTGAGCTGGTAAAACCGTGACGCTTGGGTTCGTTGTGCCAGAGCGGCAAAGAACAATCCCATCCCGGCCTGCCCATCGTAAAGGCTGGCGCCGAGCGCCCGAACCGTACTGGGGCGATCGGCGCCAAGGGATTGCGGGGCGATCCAGGTTGGCTGGAGCCCTTGCGTCTGCGGCTGCGCAACCGCCATCTTCAGCAGGGTATCGCCAATATGAACCGCCGCTTCCAAGGCTGACGGTGTGCTGTCCGTGCGCTGCCTGGCGAGGGGTAGATCTGTTGGCTCAGGGTCGCTTCGGGTAGTGAACAGGCATGCTTTAATCAGACTGGTCTGGAAAGCGACTTCAGCGTCGGATAGCCGCATGAAGCGTTCTTTGATGGCATCCAGGCCGGATTGGGAAAAGAGAGTGACAGGGCCGCTGGCGCCACCGTTCCAGGCTGTCGCATTTACTGGCAGAGTGAAGTGGGGAATGTCTCCGTTTTGCAGGGCTCGCTTTTCTACTTCAAGGAACGGCCATACGTGTGGGCAAGTGTCATGGCTCAGAAAGGTCGCGGCCAGACACTCCTGCTCAATTTCGGCGTCAATCAGTGTCAGGGAATAACGGGGGTGGCGAACAGCCTGTTCCAGCGTGGCGTAGAGCGTGGTATCCCTGACCAGAAAACGGACCTGACAGTCTGCCAGTAATTCGCCCAGTTGCTGGTTCCATGCGGTTGAGTCAGCCAGGCGTCTGGCAGCTCCAACGAGGCTGGAAAAACCAGCGATAATGCTTTCCTCATATTCACAGGGCGGCGGAAGAGCTGCGCTACTGTTGGCGCTTTCAACCCGAACCCACTCGGTTTTCAGTGCCATTTGATCTGTATTAATGTGAGTCCAGCAGTGTGTCTTCAGGTCGGTGAGATATTTTTTTCCGGCTGAAATACCACTGATCTGTATCGCGGTGCCATCGCCGTACGAGAGCCACCGTGGCAACAGGCCTGAACGTAAAACCGTGGCGTCTTCGGCCCGTGCGCCAGTCATCGCCGAACCTGTGCTGCTGCCGGAGGTGGCGAGTGGTACGGGGGACGCCAGCATCTCGGCATCGATGATCACGGGGCCTTGTTCAGCCGCCATCACATTTTCATCGTGAAGGTCCGTGCCAGCGAACATCCATGCCGCAAAAATTACTTTGCCAGCTTGCCGATAATACTGTTCGGGGTTACCGGTCTGCGCATGGATCTCTGCAGCCCAGCCATGTCCCTCACCGCTCAGCATTGGGGGGACAATATCAGCTAGTGAGGTATCCAGTTTTTCACACAACTGCGCAATGCAGCTTTCCAGTTGCATTTCGCGCGGCTTGTAATACAGCGCCTGATGCGCGGAGAACTCGACACGCATCACGCTCTGTCCGTTGTGATGACGATCTGACAGGCCACACCGAACGGCGGTAACCGGTTTGTCGGGCGCGATGCCAAACCGCTGTTTCAGCGCGTGTCTGTCCTCTGCAAGATGGTATGACAGTTGGAGCTGGTTATCTCGCCACTGACAAAGAGCGAGGCTGGCCAGCCGGGTAGCGTAAGCATATTTGAGAAGGAAAGGGGCGATATCGCCGTCACGCAGGTTGTTGATGAATTGGTTGTAGAGTCCATCCCCCGGGGCGCCCGTCGCCGTTGATGCCAGCCGGAACAGGGAGAATTCATGTTCAAGGCAACGTGCCAGGTTGGCAGAAAGGCGTTGGAGCAATTCTCTGCAAAGTGCGGCTCTTGCCTGGGGAGAAAACTGGCTTGACCATTCGGGGCACTCTTTTATGAGGGTTGCGCGGTATCTTGAAACCACAGGAGCCAACAGGGCTTCAAACGGGATCGGGTCGCTGGCATCCAGGAAGGCAGCGCCTTCAATATCAACGCTCGCCAGCATGATGGTATTAGCCATCTCCCAGGCGGTTTCCGTCCAGGCCGCGCACGGGACGTTCTCTCGCAGTGTGCCAGGGCGCAGGCGATCCAGAAGACTGCCCGCATTCAGAGTGTAGTGATCCCATTGCAGTCGTTTTGACAGGCTTCCCGGAGAGAAACGGTCTAGTACTTCCTGCCATCGTTGCAGGCGTCGCGTAGCGGTCTTGCCGCCGCTCTCGCTCATATCCGCCTGTAACCATTCGCCGGAAAGGTGCTGAGCCAATGTCAGCGTTCGTGCCGTGAGGGTGCGCTGAAAAGCGTCAGTGTTCATCTTCGCTGTCATTGGGCTGCGAGGGAGTTGAGGCCGCGTCAAGCAGTTGTCGATAAAGCGGGGAGTGATTCAATAGATGGGAATGGGTCCCTTGTGCCGCCACGCTCCCCTTTTCCATCAGAACAATCCAGTCGGCATTACGGATGCTGTCCAGGCGATGAGTGATGATGAAGCGGGTTTCCCCTTGGGGGCGTGCCAGAAAGCGTTTCAGAATGGTGCTTTCGTTGATGCGGTCCAATTGTGAGGTGGCTTCATCCAGAATCAGCACAGGCTTGGTGGTTAGCCACGCCCGTGCAAGGGCTACACGCTGGCGCTCGCCACCTGACAGCCGCTCGCCAGCCTCTCCGCAGAGGGTTTGCAGGCCGGCGTCATGCTGGGCAATGACGCTGTCGACCCGACACGCGGAAAGTGCATCAGCAAGCTCAGCATCGCTACAGAGGGGAGACGCGAAGCGGATGTTGTATTCCAGAGTGTCATTGAAGATACCTGTGCGTTGTGAGAGGTACAATGTCTGCCGCATTCGCCCATTGGCGTGGACCGGGTTACCGTCATAACAAAGCCGCCCTTCGGCAGGGTGAATGACCCCGGCAAGGACTTTCATTAAAACGGATTTTCCCGCCCCGCTCTGGCCAACAATGGCAACCGTGCTGCCTGTGGTGACATCCAGCGTGACATCCTTGAGCAGGCTTTCTCCTTCCTCGCTGTACACGCTGACATGCTCAATGGAAATTGACCGTGAGGGGGCGGGTGCCTCGGCCTCCGGATCAGGGGGCTCCAACTCCAGTACTTCGAGGTTCTGAATGTCGGTCTTCGCCTGAATGAATGCGGTATACAGCAACCCTACCGCTTGAAGCGGGGCAAACACCTGAAGCATGTACATATTCACCATGACCAGATCCGCTACGCTGGCGTGCCCGTTCTGCATGTCTCTGACTGTCAGGAACAGCATCAACCCAAGCCCGGAATGCACAATCAGCGACTGAATGATTTTGCTTCGTGACAGGTGCTGTTGTTGTGCTCTCCAGTGTTGGTGTAGCGAGTGCTGGCGAGAGAGAAGGCGCAGACTTTCGCTTTCGGTGTTTTCGAATTGCTGTACGATTTCATGATTTGCCAGACTGTCGCCAATCATTGCGTGCACTTGATTGTCGGCCTGGATTCGTTGGGCATAGAGCTTTTTTTGGGTGTCGGCGATGTGCATGGTAAAACGCACATAGACCGCCAATGTGACAACAAGAATGGCGAAAAAGGCCAGCCCCTGAGACCAACCCAGAATGATGGCTGCGATGAGGCAGTAAAGCGCATTAGGCAGAAGATTGAACAAGCCGACACTGCTAAGTGATTCCAGGCTCCATGCTGCCCGCGTCAACATCTGGGTGAGCTTGGGGGAGGCATGGCGGGAGTGGAAACCGTTGGTCTTGGCGTGCAGTGCTGCAAGGGCCTGGGCCATGAACTGCCGTTGAACCCGCTGTATCAGCGGTAAAAACAAAATTTGTCTCACTTCATCTGTCACCACCACTGACAGCGAGGCAAGCACATAGCCGGCCAGTAACCAGAACACAATGTCAGTTGTGTCGTGGCTATCAAATTGAGAGACCAGTGATGCAAACAGTAATGGGATGCCGGCCTGTAGAGCCCGGGAGGAAGCCAATAACCCCAAGGTAGATACTGAGGCGAGGGCGTGACGGTACAGGGTATCCCTGATCAGACGATAAGCAAGCATGGCCTGGCTGGAATAGAAAATAAAAAGGCACCCGAAGAGGGTGCCTGTCTGCTGTCAGTGTAAACGGATCAGCAAGTAATGTTTCTGGACTGGTTGATGCAGATTGCTTCTTCGCTTCCCATGGTGGGCTTGAACACCGTTTCCAGCAGCTTGCTGTTTACGGTTTGCTCGGCCTGCTGGTCAATAGTTTCAGCCGCAACCAGTTCTGCTTCGATATCATCTTTGAATTCAATCATTGTCGTTCCCCTTGGGCTGGTTTATTCGAAATTTTCATGCCGAAAGTGTGAGCCGGCTCATGCTTCAGTACTCTTTATAATAGATACCAGTCGCCCAGGGGAGATTCAATACCTTAAATGGGGTAGAAATACCATTCATCTATTGGTTAGCGTTTTTCATACAAAAGATCCCATACCCCATGCCCCAGTCGCTCGCCGCGGCGTTCGAATTTGGTTTCAGGGCGCCACTCAGGACGGGGGGAGAAGGTGGCATTGCCTGCCAGATTGGTAAAGCCTTCCATGCGGCTCATCACTTCCACCATGTGCTCTGCATAGTTTTCCCAATCCGTTGCCATATGCAGCATCCCTCCGGGCTGCAGCTTCTGACGCACCCGCTCGACCCATGCCGGCTGCACGATTCGGCGTTTATGGTGCTTTTTTTTGTGCCAGGGGTCAGGGAAGTACAACTGCACCCGGGCCAGGCTGTTGTCAGGAATACACAGTTCCAGAATCTCCACAGCGTCGTCACAGTAGCTGCGCAGGTTGGACAGGTTCTGCTGCTCGATTTCCATCAGCAGAGCACCGACGCCGGGTCGGTGAACTTCGATACCGATGAAATCCTTGCTGGGGTCAGCCTTGGCCATGGCGGCAAGGGATTGCCCCATGCCGTAGCCGATTTCCAGCACCCTGGGCGCGTCGCGGCCAAATACGGCCTGCGGGTTCAGAAGGCCGTCATCACGCTCCAAACCAAAGGTGGGCCAGAGCGAGTCCAGGGCATTGCGCTGACCTGTGGTCAGGCGCCCTTCGCGGAGAACAAAGCTGCGCACCTTGCGCATGACCTTGCCGGTTTCCGGGTCTTTATCCTGTTTGATGAAGTCGAGCATGGTGATCTGCTGGCGAGTGGTGGGGCCGTAATTGTAGCAGAAAGGCGGGGCGCAAAGGCGTTCACGTGTTGTTGATCAGGTTAGGGGGATAGTCGATAGCGTTACCCCATGGCAACAAGATAATACTTCCCCCTGGCATCGACTCTTCCCCGGAGCGATGCCATTTTTTTTGCTGTTTCGCGGTGAATCCGCGCGCCCAGACCCGTATGCGGGCAACCTCCAGGCGCGCAGGTAGGGAGCGCTAGCGGCTGATACCTTCCAGGGGCGATGAGGCGCTGGCGTAGGCCTTGCGGGGCATGCGCCCTGCCAGGAACGACTCCCGCCCGGCTTCGATCGCCTTCCTCATGGCAGATGCCATCAGGACCGGGTTGCCTGCATGGGCAATGGCCGAGTTTAGCAGTACACCATCACAGCCCAGCTCCATGGCAAAGGCCGCGTCGGAGGCGGTGCCGACGCCGGCATCCACAATGATGGGGACGTTGGCGTCTTCCTTGATCAGCTGTATGTAGTGGGGGTTGAGGATGCCCAGTCCCGAGCCGATCAGCGAGCCCAGTGGCATCACGGCAACACAGCCCATGGCTTCCAGTTCCTTGGCCACGATGGGGTCGTCGTTGGTGTACACCATCACCTTGAAGCCATCGTCGACCAGTGCCTGCGCCGCTTTCAGGGTGTGAGGAATGTTGGGGTAGAGGGTTTTCTGGTCGCCCAGGACTTCCAGTTTTACCAGGTCGTGACCGTCCAGCAGCTCGCGGGCCAGCTTGCAGCACCGCACCGCTTCCTCGGCGGTATAGCAACCGGCGGTGTTGGGCAGGATGGTGTATTTTTCCGGCGGAATGTAATCGAGCAGATTCTCTTCGTCGGCATTCTGGCCAATGTTGGTCCGGCGAATGGCCACCGTCACCATTTCCGCCCCACTGGTTTCGATCGCGTCGCGTGTTTCGTTGAAATCCTTGTATTTACCCGTGCCGATGATCAGTCGTGATTGGTAGGTCTTGTCGGCAATGGTGAGTAAATCGGACATGGGGGCCTCGTTACAGTTAAGGGGTTACGTCAGGGCGTGTGCGAGCAGGGGTCAACCGCCGCCGATGGCATGCACAATCTCCACCACGTCACCCTCATTGAGAGCAACATCGCCGTGCTGGCTCTTGGGGATGATTTCCCGGTTTACTTCCACGGCCAGCCGGCGGCCGGTCAGGCCGAGTTGGGCAACCAGGTCGGTAATGGTGTTGCCATCCAGTGTCAGGGTATCGCCATTTACGGTGAGGTTCATGATCGTGATCAAGCGTGTTTGAAAAGGGACCAGGCCAGCATCAGCCAGCCGATAATCAACGCGGTGCCACCCAGTGGGGTAATGGCGCCAAGCCACTTTTGCCCGGTCAGCACCAGAATGTACAGGCTACCACTGAAGACCAGCATACCGGCAAACATGACCCAGCCAGCGGTGACCAGATTGCTGACGCCATAGGCTTTGGCCAGCAGTCCTGCCAGCAACAGCGCCAGAGCGTGATAAAAGTGGTATTCACTGGCGGTGGCCCAGGTGGCCAGCATGGACTCGTCCACGCGAGCTTTCAGGCCATGGGCGCCAAAGGCTCCCAGAATGACGGCCAGTGCGCCGTTGAGGGCGCCAAGGACAAGCAGGGTTTTCATGCGAAGCTCCACAGGTGACGGCGATGTCGGGTGCCGTCTTGGGCTGCATAGTGTAGCGGAATTCTCGGATTGACGGGCACAATCTCACGCCTCGACTTGCCGCTGAGTCTGCGTGGCGGGATGGAAGTGGTCGATTCCTCGTCAAGCCCGGTTGCGGCTCAAGACCGTCTTTTCTCATTGCTCTCTTGGGCTATCGCGCCGCGAGCGACGCTCCTACGGAAAGGTGTGGGCGCATCGGGAATTCGAGATGTGCCATAAAAACTGCCCGTGTCGCGGTACAAAAAAGGGTTCTTCGCGGATTTGAGGGAAAGGCCCAATTTACCCCCCTCACTTGCCGTAGGAGCGTCGCTCGCGGCGCGATTCCAGACCAGGGTCAAAAGCATTTTCGCCACAGAGGGCACAGGGGCTACTGAGGAAAGACGGCTTTTCTCTATGGGCCCTGTGTTAAGGAACCTCTGAATAACTCCTTGCGTGCTCAGTCTTTAACGACGTGGGCCACCGAGCGGAGCGAATAACCGACGCACCTACGGCAAGTGAGGGGGTTAAATCGGGCCTTTCACGGAAATTCGCGATGCATAACAAAAAAGCCCCTCGGAGAGGGGCTTTGTTCTGTCGCAGTACGCGTGTTGCGTTATGCGGCAATCGCGTTGCGCAGTTTCTTGATGGCGTTGTTTTCCAGCTGGCGAATACGTTCAGCCGATACGCCGTACTCGTCGGCCAGTTCCTGCAGCGTGGATTTCTGGTCGGCCAGCCAGCGGCGTTCGAGAATGTCGCGGCTGCGGTCGTCCAGTGCCATCAGGGCAGAGCCCAGCTGGCGGGTTTCACGCTGTTGTTGATCCTGCTCGGCGATCAGGTCAGCCGGGTCGCTGTTGTCGCTGTGCAGGTAGGCGGCCGGGGAGACCACGGTGTTATCGTCGTCATCATTGGTGGGGCCATCGAAGCTGGCGTCGTAGGCGCCAAGCCGGCCTTCCATTTCCTTCACCTGCTCGGCGGTCACGCCCAGATCATCGGCCACTCGCTGAGCTTCTTCCAGCGTCAGGCGGCCCAGGCGTTTCTTCTGGCCACGGAGGTTGAAGAACAGCTTGCGCTGGGCCTTGGTGGTGGCCACTTTCACGATGCGCCAGTTCTTGATCACGTATTCGTGGATTTCGGCCTTGATCCAGTGGACGGCGAAACTCACCAGACGTACGCCCTTGGTCGGGTCGAAACGCTTGACGGCTTTCATCAGGCCCACGTTGCCTTCCTGCACCAGGTCGCCCAGGGGCAGTCCGTAACCGGTGTAGCTACGGGCAATGTGAACCACAAAACGCAGGTGCGCCAATACCAGGTTGCGGGCGGCGTCCAGGTCCTGGTCGTAGTAAAGCTGCTCGGCCAGGCGTTGTTCGTCGTCTGCGCTGAGAACCGGCACGGCATTAACGGCTCGCATGTAGGCATCCAGGTCATTACCCGGAACGGCCAGCGTGAGCGCCTGTGCTTGGGAAGTAGGGTGTGTCATGCGCAATGTCTCCTTGTGAAGACGTCTCTTTTAAACCAGTTGAGCCCGATATTAGCACTCGAATTCATAGAGTGCTAATAGGTGAAAAAGTTCCGATTAATCAGCTTTTTCGATGGATCACAGCATAGCGGGTTTGCATGAACAGGCTGTGAAGCGGGTTTAGGGTCAGCTATCAGCTATCAGCTGTGAGCTATCAGCTGTGAGCTGTGAGCTGTGAGCTGTGACGTTATTAGAGGCCTCCGGGAACGGAAAGTTCCGGACTTCACGCTGGTGCCTTTATGGTTCGCGGGCAAGGCGTTGCGGCTTGGCAGGGCCTGCCCCGCGCCTCGCAGCTGGAAGCTCATAGCTCGCAGCTGCTTTCAGAAGTTGGGTTCGATGTCGCCCAGGTGGCGACCGACTGCCAGCCACGCCCCCAGCAATCCCAGGATGCCGCTGAACATGGGCAGGATGATGAGGCTGGATGCGGCCATGGAGGTGAGTGATTGCTCGCTTTCATAAAGGGCGAGCAGTTCGTCAATGGGGCCGCCAAGCCACCACAGGGCTGTCTGGACCAGGACCACGGCGACCAGCCCGCCGCCAAAACCAAAGCAGAACCCGGTGTAAAGGAAGGGGCGGCGCACGAAGCCATCGGTACCGCCAACGATTTTCACCACCACGATTTCGTCCCGGCGGCTTTCAATGCCCAAGCGGATGGTATTGACCACCACCAGCACCACGGCGGCAGCGAGCGCCAGGGTAAGGGCCGAGATCAGCCTCTCGCCCAGTTCAATCAGGGCATGCAGGCGGCGCACCCACTCCACGTCCAGTTGCACCAGGTCGACCCCGGGCTCCGCAGCGAGGCGGTTTTCCAGGTCCCGCAGGGTGACCGGGTCGGTACTGTCCGGGAATACCACGATAAGAGGGGGCAAGGGGTTGTCCGGCAGGGCCTCAAGTACGTCGCCAAACCCCGATAGCGCCTGAAATTCGGCCAGCGCCTGTTCGCGGGTAATCACTTTCGTGCGTTGGATGTGATCCAGCGCTTCCCATTGCCGGGCCAGATCCCGCTGCCGGGACTCCTCGACATCCATGGTCAGGAACACGGACAGGTGGGCGTTGCCATCCCAGCCCCGGGTGATGGCCCTGGCATTGTCCAGCAGCACGGCCAGCCCGGCGGGCAGGGACAGGGCAATGGCAATCACCAGAATGGTCATGGTGCTGCTGGCACGGCTCAGGTTGATACGGTGTAGAGCGTCCCGCAGTGAATCCCGGTGGTGCTCCCGCCAGCTGGCAAGGCGATCCTTCAGTGAGGTGCTGGCGCTGTGGGCTCCAGCCGCGCGGCGTGGCTTTTCGGCCTTGGAGCGACGGGGCTTGATGGGGGTGGCATTGCGTTTGTTAGCGGCCATGAGGATCCCCTGTTCCATTGCCATCGCGGTCATCGCCATCGTGGATCAGGCGGCCCTCGCGGAGGGTCAGCAGACGGTGGTTATAGCGGGCAATCAGGCTCAGGTCGTGGGTGGCGATCAGTACCGCCACGCCGACTCGGGCGAAGTCCTGGAACAGATCCATGATTTCTTCAGAGAGCGCGGGATCCAGGTTCCCGGTAGGCTCATCGGCGAGCAGCAGTGGGGGTTTGTTGACAACCGCGCGTGCGATGCCCACCCGTTGTTGCTCCCCGCCGGAGAGCATGATCGGGTTGAGCTTTTCCTTGTCGAGCAGTCCGACCTTGTCGAGTGCAGCGCGTACCCGTTTTCCGATATCGGCGCGGGAATAACCGGCAATGATCAGTGGCAAGGCGACGTTGTCGAATACGCTACGGTCAAACAGCAACTGGTGGTTCTGGTGCACCATGCCGATCTTGCGGCGCAGCAGGGGAATGTGGCGGTTGCCGAAGCCATTGAGGTTCTGGCCTTCCACCAGCACCTGCCCCTGGGATGGGCGCTCGATCATCATGATCAGTTTCAGCAGGGTCGACTTGCCCGCCCCGGAGTGACCGGTCAAAAAGGTGAGTTGCCCGGCTGGCAGGGTAAAACTGACCTTGCTGAGCGCGTCTTTGCCGTTCGGGTAGCGTTTACTGACCCGGTCGAACTGAATCATGGATGTCCTTCGGACTGTGTCATGCCTTGCGGGGCGACACTGCGCCCCGTCAAGGGTGTTCTGGAGGAGGTGGGATCAGCCCGTCACATCCTCAAACAGCGCCTGAACGAACTCTTCTGCATGGAACGGTCGCAGGTCTTCCAGGCGTTCCCCAACACCGATAAAACGAATCGGCAAGCCAGTACGTTTGGCCAAGGCGAACAGGATACCGCCTTTGGCGGTGCCGTCGAGCTTGGTCAGTGCCAACCCGGTCACGCCGGCGGCATCACGGAACTGTTCGGCCTGATTGATGGCATTCTGACCGGTGCCGGCATCCAGTACCAGCAGCACTTCATGAGGGGCATCCGGAATCAGTTTCTTCATCACCCGGGTGACCTTGGTCAGCTCGTCCATCAGGTTGCCGCGGGTATGCAGGCGGCCAGCGGTGTCGGCGATCAGCACATCGGCCCCGCGGGACTGGGCCGCCTGAACGGCGTCGTACACGACTGAGGCCGAGTCGGCGCCGGTGTGCTGGGCGACTACGGGAATATCGTTACGCTCCCCCCAGACTTGTAGCTGTTCCACAGCAGCGGCACGGAAGGTATCGCCGGCGGCCAGCATCACGCTCTTGCCCTCGGCCTTGAAGCGGCAAGCGAGCTTGCCGATGGTGGTGGTCTTGCCGACGCCGTTGACGCCCACCATCAGGATTACATAGGGTTTTTTGCTGCTGTCGATGATCAGGGGTTGGTCGACCGGTTCCAGCAACTTGCGCAGTTCGTTCTGCAGCGATTCATATAGCGCATCGGCATCCACCAGCTCTTCACGGGTTACCTGGTCGGTGAGCGCCTGGATGATCACATCCGTGGCTTCTACACCCACATCAGCTACCAGCAGCTGGGTCTCGATTTCCTCGAAGATCTCGTCGTCGATCTCCTTGGCGCCCACCAGCAGGTCGGCCAGGCCTTTGCCCAGGCCCTTGCGGGTCTTGCTCATGCCCTGCTTCATGCGGGCCCAGAAACCCTCGCCGTCATCATTGCTGTCGGCATTGACGGTTGTGGTGGCGGGAGTCGCCTCGGGTTCGGGATTGCTCACGACGGGGGGCGCAGGCTCTGGCACCGTTTCTGCCCCCTGTGTGCGCTCACCGCCCTGGCTCTCGGGTGTGCTGTCTTGTTCGTCAGTACCGACAAACATGCGTTTCCAGAAGCCGGTTTTTTTCGGTTCCTGCTTGGAATTATCGTCGTCGCGGGAAACTTCGTCGCTCATGTTCAGTCGTATCCAGATACGAAGGGAGTAGCCCTTCCTCAACAATCAGGCTGCAAGTGCAGGGCAATTGAGGAGCCTCTGAATAATGCCTTGCGTGCTCAGCGTGACCAAGCGTAGCAGATGTGCGCTCCTGGTCGCGCCCTTCGGGTCTTCCAGGCTGACCCGCACTCGTTGTTGCGCTTTCTTGATGGATGGACATACACCTTCAAAAGCGCGCCTAGATTGCGGGCCAGCCTGAAAGACTGAGCATGCAAGGCATTATTTAGAGGCTCCTTAACCGGTATGCTATGCCGGTAACAGCAAAAGGCGCCTGCCTGCAGGGTGGTCGCTCGCAGCGCGAGCGCGCGGCTATCCTAACATTAAGGAGTGCGGTGAGCAGCTTTCACCGTGGGGGACGCGCCAGCAATAGAGGCAATACATGAAAAAATGGATCGCGGGCCTGTGTCTGGCCCTGTGGGCGGGTGTGGCCGGAGCCTCGGCGCCGACCCACAGCTTTACCCTGGATAATGGCATGAAGGTGATTGTGCGCGAGGATCATCGCGCGCCGGTGGTTACCGTGATGGTGTGGTTCAAGGCCGGCAGCATTGATGAGGCGCCCTTTGAGACCGGCCTCGCCCACGTGCTGGAGCACATGATGTTCAAGGGGACTGAGCATCTGGGGCCGGGCGATTTTTCCCGACTGGTGGCCCGTTACGGTGGCAGCGACAATGCCTTCACCAGTTACGACTACACCGCCTATTACCAGCAATACGAAGCGTCCCGCCTGCCGTTGGCACTGGAGCTGGAGGCCGAGCGGTTGGGCAGCCTGCAGATTGACGATGAGGAGTTTCATCGTGAGCTGCAGGTGGTCCTCGAAGAGCGCCGCATGCGTACCGACGACAACCCCAATGCTCTCGCCTGGGAGAAATTTCAGGCCATCGCCCGGCCAGGGACCGGTTATGCCCACCCGGTGATCGGCTGGCGCTCACTGCTGGCCCAACTGCAGCCAGAGCAGGCCCGCAGCTGGTACCAGCGTTTTTACGTGCCAGGCAATGCCACCCTGGTGATAGCCGGGGATGTGAGCCGCGAACAGGTGGAGCCGTTGGTAGAGCGGTTTTTCTCTGATCTCCCTGCCGGCGAGACACCGCCGCGCCCGGAACAGTCCGTCAGGCCGGCGGCTGGTGAGCGGCGGTTGGCATTGACCATGCCAGTCAAGGTGCCTGCCCTGTACATGCTCTACAACGTGCCGTCTCTGGTGACGGCGGACAACAAGCAGGATTTCTATGCCCTGACAATGTTGGCGGGAGTTCTGGATGGCGGCATGAGCGCGCGGATTGAGACCGACCTGGTTCGTGGACAGAAACTGGTAGCAGGTGCGGGGGCGTCCTACAGCGGTATCCAGCGTGGAGATGGCACTTTTACCCTCTCCGCGGCACCGAACCCTGAGGTGTCCCTTGAGGAGGTGGAAGCGGCCTTGCGTGAGCAGATCGTACGGCTGCAGACGACCCTCCCTGACGAATCTGAAATGGCCCGGGTGCGTGCAGGTGTGCTGGCCGGGCAAGTGTATGAGAAAGACTCTGTGATGGGGCAGGCCATGGAGCTGGGAACATTGAGTACGCTGGGTTTAAACCTGGATTTATCAGAGACGTTTGCCGATGAGCTTGCCAGGGTGACGCCAGAAGAAGTGCAGCGTGTGGCGCGGGAATGGCTGGTGCCTGAGCGCCTTGCTGTCGCGTATGTGACTCCGCCTGCCGAGCAGCATCAGCGCAGCACGCTGGAGGCCACACAATGAAGAGACTAATGAAAGGTGCGCTGTTGCCTGTGCTGGCGGTTCTGTTATCGGCCTGTCAAAGCATGGGCGCGTTCCCGACCACAGAAGCCCAGGTGGCGGCCAGTGAGCCCCAGGCGCCGGCACTGGATATCCAGTCCTGGCAAACGGCGGAGGGCGCCAGGGTCCTGTTCGTCGCCAGTGATGCCCTTCCCATGCTGGATGTCCGCCTGGTAATGGCGGCGGGCAGCTCCCGGGATAACGGGGTTGCAGGGCTGTCTTCGCTGACCAGTGCCCTGTTGGGTGAAGGCGCTGCGGGCTTGAATGTGGACGATATTTCCCGCGGTTTTGAAGACCACGGAGCGCAGTTTGATGTGGGCAGTTATCGGGATATGGGGGTAGTGGAACTGCGCACCCTCAGTGACCCGGAATTTCGCGATCCGGTATTGACTTTGTTCAACCAGGTGATTGCCACTCCCAGCTTCCCGCAGGATGCGCTGGATCGCATTCGAACCCAGATGATGCAGGGCCTGCGCATGGAGCAGCAGGTGCCTGGCCCCCAGGTCAAGAAAGCCTATATGGCTACGGTGTTCGCCGGGCACCCCTACGGTGAGCCCAGTGACGGCACTCTGGCAACGCTGCCCGCGATTACGCGCGAGCAGCTGGTCGAGTTCTACAACACCTATTACGCGGCCGGTAACACCGTGATTGCCATGGTGGGGGATGTCAGCCGGGAACAGGCAGAGCAGATCGCTGGCCAGATCAGCCAGTCACTGCCCGAGGGAGGCGCCGCACCGCCACAGTCCCGGGCACAGGCCCTGACTGAACGCAAGCATGAGCACATCAATTTCCCGTCCGCACAGACCCATATTTTGCTGGGTAATCAGGCCACCTGGCGTGGTAACCCGGATCACGTCGCGCTTTACGTGGGCAACATGGTGCTGGGGGGAGGGGGCTTTGCTTCCATTCTCACCGACGAAGTCCGCCAGAAGCGGGGGTATGTGTATGGCATTGGTAGCGGCTTCTCGGCAATGGCTTCCGGTGGGCCGTTCCAGGTGTCGTTCAAGACCGCCAACGAAAACGCGGATGACGCGCTCAGTCTGACCCTTAAGTTGATTGATGATTTCGTTGAGAGCGGCCCCACAGAGACACAGCTTGAAGAAGCCCGCACCAGTATCCTTGGCAGCTTCGCATTGGGCACGGCGGATAATAGCGACATCATTGGCCAGCTGGGCGCCATCGGGTTTTACGATCTGCCCCTGGATTACCTGCAATGGTTCAACCAGCAGGTGCAAAACGTCACCACGAATGACATCCGCGAGGCGTTCCAGCGTCATTTGGTGCCGGCTAATCTGGCTATCATCAGTATTGGTCCGCAGGCGCCTGAGGTGAAGGCCGTTGGCGATGACCTGCAAGCCGGTGAACAAGGCGGCGTAGTTGATGGCGAAAAATAAAGGGCGCGGGGGGGGCGCCAGCAAAGGGCAGGTTCGAATCATCGGAGGTGCCCAGCGCGGCCTGCGTCTGCAATTTGTGGATCAGGGGGGGGATTTGCGCCCGTCGTCGGATCGCTTGCGTGAGACACTGTTCAACTGGCTGCAGTTCGAGTTGCCGGGATTGCGGGTGCTTGATCTGTTCGCCGGTTCCGGAGTGTTGGGGGCAGAGGCGCTGAGCCGCGGCGCAGCCACGGCCACGCTGATCGAGAAAAAGCGAGAGCGCGCCGTTGACCTGGATCGCCAGTTGCAGCCGTTGTTTGCTGAACGGGCCTGCGTTGAGGCCCGTGATGCCCTGATATGGCTACAGCAGCCCGCCACCCCCTTTGATCTGGTGTTCGTGGATCCACCCTATGATCTGGGGCTGGTCGAGCCTGCCTGCAGGTCGCTGGAGCAGCACGGCTGGTTGGCTCCACAGGCCTGGGTCTATGTGGAGTCTCGCAGTCACGATAGCCCTCCGCAGGTGCCTGCCCGCTGGCAGTTGCATCGGGAAAAGCGTGCAGGGGAGATTCATGCCCGCCTGTTCCGCTGCGCGTCCTCCGACGCCCGATAAATGAGCTCCGCCAGCCGCTACAGACGGTTTGTCTGCCGCTAGCCAGGTGAATGTAAATCTGAGTTCCATTCATCCCATTATCACGCCGATTGGGCGTTTCCCGGCTCCATCACTCGTTATTGACGGCGCTATATTGTGATTGAGTTCACAAATAGGGCGAGAGAGAGGGAGGCACCATGGATGAGGTGAAGAATGCCAGTATCCCTTTGAACAGGGACCGTTTCATGCGTCAGCTGCTCGGTCAGCTGGCTGAAACCATCGAAGATGTTGCCGGGCTGGAACATGCAGAAGGGCTGATCGCCATGGTCGGTCAGAACATGGGCGACAGTATCAATCGAGCCTACAAGGATGCCCTGGATGTGGGGCGGCTCGATCTCGAGCAGGTTGCCGCTGTGCTGGTGGATTTGAAACGTCGCATTGAAGGCGATTTCTATCTGTTAGAGCTTAGTGATCAAAAAATCATTCTCGGTAACCGGCGTTGCCCGTTTGGTGGCCATGCCAATGGCCGCCCCGCCTTGTGCATGATGACGTCCAATGTCTTTGGCGTGATTACCGCAGAAAACAACGGCTATGCCAGAGTGGAAATCAAGGAAGCGATTGCGAATGGTGATGCGCAATGCCGGGTAGAAGTCAGCCTCGACCCCAGTGAAGAGGGGCCTGGTCGTGAGTACTTTGTGGCAGATCCCTAATGATTACTCCTGAATGCGGTGCGATTCTGGATGCGATTTCCCTGCCGGTATTGCTGATCGATGGGCAGGGCTGCATCAAGGCCGTCAATCGTCAGGCGGCGGCCTTGCTCAAGGACGGAGCGCCAACCAATATGGCTGTGCTTTTACTTGGAGGGGGCGAGAAATTTCTGCGTAGTGTGCGACGTAACAGTCAGAGCGCTCACATGGGCACGCGTTTGGCGGCGCCACTGGAGCACTACTATCCAACCAGTTCCCGAATCAGCCTGAAAGGGGAATGGCAGGACTGTTATCTGATCGAACTGTTTCCCCGTGATATTGCCGTGGGCAGCATGCGTCGGGTATCAACCAGTTTGCGCCGCGAGGCCCAGTTACGGCGCACCTGCGTACAAGCCGAAGAAACCGCCCGCAGTGCCGAGAGTGAGGCGTGTGAAGACCCGCTCACCAGAATTCCCAACCGGCGGGCGTTCGATCGCTGGTTGGCGGAGCTGGCCCAGCAGTCCAGCCATCGGCACCACCCCTTTTCCCTCTTGTTAATCGATATGGATTACTTCAAGCGTATTAACGATAACCATGGTCATGATGTGGGTGATCAGGTGTTGAAAACCGTGGCCCGGCTATTGTCAGAGTCGCTGCTTCGGCCGGGTGACAGGGTTGCCCGAATCGGCGGTGAGGAGTTCGCGGTGCTGTTACCAAACACCGATGTCGAAGGTGCCAGCGATGTGGCCTGGCGGTTGGTAAAAAGGGTCAGGGACTATAATCGGCGCATTCAGCGCCAGCAAAGTGGCTATAAATTATCGACCCTTTCCATCGGTGGCACGGCTTGGTGTCCCGCGAAACCGGTTTCCGCGCAGGCGCTGATGAAAGCGGCGGATCAAAGCCTGTATCAGGCCAAGGGGCAAGGCAGGGATCAGGCGGTGATTCTGGGTTAAGGGCCATTCTTGTCCACGCGGGATCCCGAAAATGGCACAACCTGCACTAGAGTCCCACCTCCTTACTACCGAATACTGTATCGGTATACGGAGGAAACATCATGAATGCGCAAGCGAAAACGCCTAAAAGAATAAACCAGAGTGATATTCAGCCTCGCCGCATGGACTTCGAGTTTGACCCGTCCATCCCGCGTTACTGGTTTGACAACGACCAGTTCAAAAGCATGTTGCTGACGGCGTTGTCCTGCACCTTCCCCGAAGGGGAGCGTTTTTTTGTCCGCTCCGTACGATACTTCCAGAAAAGCATTCAGGATCCGATGCTGCGCGAAGAAGTAAAAGGCTTCATCGGGCAAGAAGCACATCATGGCAATGAGCATGATGCCTTCAACGCATTCATGGAATCCAAGGGCGTGCCGACACACAAGGTCGACGCCTATGTGAAGCAGGGCCTCAAATTCATGGCCAAGTGGTTGTCCCCCGAGCGACAGCTTGCCAAGACCTGTGCGCTGGAACATTTCACTGCCATGCTGGCAGAAATGATTCTGGAAAATCCGGAATTTATTGAAGGCATGGATCAGCGAATGGTGCCGCTGTGGCTATGGCATGCCATTGAAGAAAGTGAGCATAAATCTGTGGCATTTGATGTTTACAGAGAGCAAGTCGACAGTTACTGGGTTCGCAGCTCCGAGATGGCGTTCACCACCGTTGAATTTATTGGTTTCACTATCTATCACTACATTCAGCTGCGTCAGGAAATGGATGACCCGACCGATTGGAAGTCGGTGCGGGGTGGCCTGAATTGGTTGCTGGGTAAGCCGGGCTGGTTGCGTAAACTCGGTAAGTCATACCTGGCTTACTACAAGCGCGATTTTCATCCGTCGAAGCGAGACAGCGAACATCTGCGCAAGCGCGCCTTGATTCGCCTGGCGGATATGCTCGGCAAGCCGGAACTGGTGGCCTGAAGATTCACGTGCTGATGGCGTCAGCCTGTTACCCTTTGGGTAATGGAGGTGTGCATGAGCAATCTTATCACCCGCTTGAAGCAGCGGCTTTTTACCCGCAAAGACGTGCTGTCAGATCACCACGCAGGAGAGGATAATCCTTACCGGGATTATCATCCTGCCCATCAGGGTGACACGCCCGATGATCTTCACCGTGGGCGTCATCGCTACAAGGAAACCTTTACCAATCACTGGGATCTGGATTATCTGTCCCGGGAAGAACTGGAAGAGATTCTGGCTGAGCGTAACGGCGCTACCTCAGGGGCCAGGCGTAAGTCACGTTGATCCGGCTCATGCCGGCCGGATCACCCCGGCTTCGGTGAAGCGTTTTGATACCCGCACGACGATATCGCTTTGAAAAGCTTTTTCGTAATGGACATCCAGAACGTAGGCTTTCGCCCGCAGACGAATGGCCAACCGGTAACCCACTTCGATTTCTTCAATCGCGAAAGTCACCGGCTTTTTCAGATAGGCGAAGCGACTGGTGAAAATAACTTCTTCGATTATTGCCTTGGCCTCTTCCAGGTTGGCATCCAGCCCCACGTGAAAATCCGTGACCACCATCATGTCCAGCTCGCCGGCATTGCCGGACGCGACCACGTCGGTAATGAAGCGGGAGTTGGGAATGGTCACCAGGTTGTCGTCCAGGGTTTGCAGACGCACGGTGCGCAGACCAATGGACACGATTTCGCCATAGACATTGTCGAAGCTGACCCGGTCGCCGACCCGGAAAGGGCGATCAAACAACAGCAGCAAGCCCGCCACCAGCGAAGCCGCAATATCCTTGAGGGCAAAGCCCAGCGCCACGGCCACCGAGCCGCCCGCTGCCAGCATGAATTCTTTCGGGGGTTGCAGCACTCCGACCACCAGGGCAATGGCGCCCACCGTATACAGCACAAAACCGATCAGAGTGGTGATCTGCAGGATCAGGAAGCGCCGGGTGGGCAGTTTCTCAGTGACTTTCTGGCCGGCTTTGCTGATGCCCCAGTTCAGCGCCCACAACACAAAGCCACCGATGAACAGCAGCAGAATGGCGTAGACATTGAACAGCTCAACGACAACCGCCAGGTCGTTGACGATATTTCCATCATTCATTGAGCAGATTCTTCCTTGTCAGGTAACTGATCACCGGCTGATACCACAGGGGCACCAGGCGGTAGCGATTGTCGTCGGTTTTTTTCAGGAAGCCGGCATCAAAGCCACTTTTGAGCGCATAGCGCACCACATTTTCCGGCAGACAGGTTGCCGCACTGATTTCGCTGCTACTCAGGCGGCCGTGGGTGGCGATGGCGGCATACACAAACAGGGCGTTTTCTCCCATGCTGTCGAGGATGCCTGCGGATGGCGGCGTCGGCAGGCCGACCTGAACACGGCGGCCCTGTACCTTGATGGAGGTCAGCCATAAACGTAGTGCTACCAGCGGGTTTCCCCGGCTGGCGTCCCACAGGAGGCTGAAGTAACGCTGTTCGGCATTTCGAACATTGCCGGCCTCCGGCCCTCGTGATGACAGCAGGACTTCGTCGTAACTGACCTGGTAGCCGCCGAGATGGTTGCGGGACAAAATTAGTGAGCGGATATCCGACTGCCCCCAGCGCTTGACCCGCACCACATTACGGAACTGATAGTCACGGCCGAAGACGTTGCATAAATAGGCCCAGCTCTGGTTATTGATCATCAGTAACCAGAAGACATTATCCAGCCGTGCGTTAACCAGGCTCAGCACGGTGCGCCAACCCGCCAGCCCCCCCTGGGATGCCAGGAAAAAGTTTTGCGCCTCATCCAGAATCAGCAGCGTCGGAGCCCGGCTTTCATCGCTTTTTACCAATGCGGCCGGGCCTTGCTCCACCAGCTCGACGTTCAGGGCATCGCCGACAAGCCGGTGGATCTCATCGGGCTGAATGGTACGTGCGGGCACTTTCAGGGTAATGACTTCCAGGCCTTGGCAGCTGTCGCTGAGGGCGCTTTGCAGCTTGCCTATGCTGATGCTCTTGCCGCTGCCCTTCTCGCCGACCACGACCAGCGCATTTTCGTCGGTCTTGTCGCCATGCCAACGCTGTATCGTCTTTTCCATGGCAGCGACCAGGCCGGTATCGATGAAAGGCAGTTTGCTGCCTTCGGGAAGTTCCTGGGCAAACCAGCGCTCGTAGTTGCCTTCTTCCGGTGTTTCGGCGCTGTTGGCTTTTTCGTCATCTTCCTCGTTATTGATCTTGGTGCGCAGGCGGAACCAGCGGGCCTTGAAACGCATGTACCAGTCAAAATCGGCCAGTACCCGGTCAAGAAAATCCACCAGAAAGCTGACCAGAGCGACGGGCAACATGAGCGGGGCAAAAAGCCAGAACAGCCATGGCGTCAACAGACGCTCGGCTACCGGGTCCAGATACGATGGCAGGATTGCCTGCAGGCACAAAAGGTAATCGTGATTTCGCAGTGCCAGCAGTCGGCCGACCGCGAGATAAAGGCTGGTACCCAGTAACCCTGCCAGCAGGTAATACAGCAAGGACGGCCCCAGGCTTTCCCAGACCACCAGTAAAGGGAACCACGGCACCATCAGCCAGCCCGCTACCTTGCGTGAGTGGGCAATGACCTGACGCGACTGGTCAGCACTCAGGTAGGTGTTGGCACTCTGGGCGACGCGACCAATCAGCCATTCCCCGACCAGGCTGGCCAGTCCGTAAATCACGTACAGGTGGGCAAACGGCAGCAGCCATAGCAGTACCTTGGTCGAGGGGCTGTCGAGCAAGGGGGCCAGCTGACCCAGGAAAAACCACAACAGCAGCCAGGGCAGCATCGGCGCGATGCCACTGATCAGCCGGCTGGCATTGCGCAGCCAGCGGCGCTGGCCGCTGGCGGCCACGACTTTTTCGTGCAGGCTCAGGGCCCAGTGGCGACTGCGATGGGCCAGTTTGGCCAGCAGCACGAAACCGGCGATGCCCAGCACCAGAGCGAGCATGTTCTGCACGATGGGCATATAGCCGGTACGGCGGATCGGTGCGCTCAGGTCATAACGCACCAGGGTGATCGTATCCATCAACCGTTGCTGAATTCGGGCGCCCTCCCGTGCCAGTACCGCTGGGATGCCGGTCAGCCCGCCCATGTCCAGCACCATGTCGCTGAGGTGGCGGCGATGCCACTGATCAGCACGCAGGTCGCGAACCTGTTTCTGCACCTCCAGCCGGGCCTTGATCAGGTCCCGGTAAGGCGTCGTGATGGGAGATGGCGGTGACAGGGAAGGAGGTTGATGCCAGAGTTGATCCAGATCCGCAGTCACCCCGGCATCGGACTGTGCCATGTGCGGCACTAGCGCCCAGAGGCGGGCAATGTGGTCTTGTACGAGTCTGGCGCCCGTGACCAGCGAGGGGCTGCTCTGGGGGTCGTCGATACGTTCTTGCAACTGGTTATGCAGGGTGCTCAATTGGGCCAGGGCCTGGCGCTGGGCCGGGCTCATGCTCAGCAGGGTATGTCGCAAGCGGTAAAGGGCGGTGTCCAGCGTCGACAACTGTTCGGTCAGGGCCTCAATGTCGTTCTGGACTGCCTGGCAGCGACTGTCAGTGCTCTGGCGTTTGGCCGGCGGGTTGCCCGAGACCGCGTCAGGATGGGCGAGTGGTTGCCCAAGCAGCCCTTCCAGTTGCTGCGGCGCGGGGACCTCCCCATTCAGGATGGTCTGCAGACGCTGACGGTCAGAGGCCAGTTGTTGCTCTTCGCGCTCCAGCGCAATCAGGGTCTGTTCCGCTTGTTCGCACGCTGTGGCGGCCTGGGCAGGAGGCGCCATCCCGGAGAGCAGCAAGGTCAGAATCAGACCCCAAAAACGTGGCTGTCGCGTGAATCCCATTCCTTGCCCTCTGTCCCTGTATTTTGTGCGCGTTCCCATTGTAGGAAGCGCGAGGGGGTACGTCACCTGTTGGTGCACCGCCTCATCAGAACCGGCGATCAGTCCGATAGCGGAATCGCAAGGGCAGTTTCCCGGCCCGGTGGTATAGTCAAAGGACGTTCAGCGTTTAAGGAGCGCATCATGAGCGATCTAACGGTGGCCGCACTCATGGCCCGACATCCGATGGCGGTGGCAACGGGCACAGAGCTCACCGAAGTGGTGGAAATTCTGCTGCAACACAAATTCACCGGACTGCCCGTGGTCGATGACAGTCAGCGGGTCGTGGGATTTGTGTCCGAGCAGGATTGCCTGCGCAAGTTGCTGGTATCCAGTTATCACTGCGAAGGCAGTCTGATTGTGGATGAGTTCATGCACGATCAACCCCTCACGGTCAGTGAAAGTGACTCCGTGGTGGATGTGGCAGAACTGATGGTGACCCAGAAACCCAAGATCTACCCGGTGGTGGATGCCCAGAAACGGCTGGTGGGCTTGTTGACCCGTGATCAGGTGCTGCGCGCCCTGAAGGACAGTCGACGCGCTTGCGCCTGAGGGTGCCTGCGATGCCGGTAAGGGCTGCGAAACGTATCATGGCCCTTTCGTACAATTGTGTCCGCGTGCCCCGGGTTAGCGTAAGACCAGCTCAAAACAACAACTCGGGAGAGCTGGCATGCGCGATCTTCACACCTTTCTGGGCGACTACGCAGAGAGTCACCAGAATCCGGTAAACCAGTGGGTGCACATCCTGTGTGTGCCCGCCATCTTTGTCTCCACCTTAGGGCTGTTCTGGCTGATTCCGGTCGGTCAGTGGCTGGGTTTGGAGGGCAGTCTGGCCTATTGGGTCAATGGCGGTTCCCTGCTGGCGCTCGTTTGCATGCCCTTTTATTTCCGGATGTCTGCCGGCATGACCCTGTTGATGGCGGGTTGGCTGGCGGCGTCCATCGCCGCCATCGTACTGGTGGAGCGCAGCGCCCTGTCGCTGGGCTGGACCAGTGCTGCCGTGTGGCTGTTGGCCTGGGCCGTTCAGGTATGGGGCCACAAGGTAGAAGGCAAGAAACCCTCGTTTGTGGATGACCTGGTGTTCCTGCTGGTGGGCCCCATGTTTGTCTCCATTGAACTGGCCCACAAGCTGGGTCTGCGCAAGCACCCCGTTTCGGCCTGATCCGCACATTGTCCGCCCGGCTCCGGGCGGGCATCATGACCGGCATGTCTACACTGTCGCCGGTATCCGACCCCCGTCTGTTGTCCCCGCTCTATGTCTGGCGCGGGGGCTGGCTGGCCGTGCTGTCGAATATGGCCAATCAGCCGCACCGGCATGTGGCGGCGTCGCTGTTGGTGGGGCTGCAAGGGCCGCTTAATGTCACCGTGGATGGTCGGCGACTCGATCAGCAGATCGTCCTGGTTCCCCCGGAGCAGACCCAGACCCTGCACAGTGAAGGGCCGGTCGCAGTCATTCACCTCGATCCAGATGAACCTGCCTGGCGAGGGCTGTCCGCTGGCATGGGGGGACACCTTCAGCAGATTTTGTTGACTGCGTTGCCTCCCCTGGCAGAAGCGCAAGCGCACCCCGACAGTGTGATTCGTTTGCTGGCCGCCATTCGCGACACCGCCACTATTCATCCACTGGACCCACGTGTGGCCAGCGCCTGCCGGGTGCTACGCGAGCATGAGGAGGTGGATCTGGAGCAGCTGGCGGAGCAGGCCAACCTGTCAGCGTCCCGCTTTCGGCGTCTTTTCAGTGAGCAGTTGGGCGTCACTTTCAAACGATTTGTGCTGCACCTCAAGAGCCAGCGGGCGCTGGCGTTATGGGAAAGCGGCATGACCCTCACCGAGCTGGCGGTGGCCGCCGGTTTTTACGATCAACCCCATCTCAACCGGACGCTTCGGGCCATGTTCGATGCCCTGCCATCGCGCTATGCTCGGGGGCAACCGGTACAGGTAGTGCCGCTTTCTGTGCCCGAGGGCATCTCTCAGACACGGCCGTCCTGACAACAACAATGCGGAGTCATCATGGATTACAAGGACATCAAGACCGAGCTTTCCGAGAACATTCTCACCATTACCCTTAACCGCCCCGAACGACTGAATGCGTTTACCCTGCGCATGAAGGATGAGGTGGTTCATGCATTGAATTACGCCGACAGCACCGATGAGGTGCGTGCGGTCATCGTTACCGGTGCCGGCAAGGTGTTTTGTGCCGGCATGGAGATGGAGCCGGAGGATGGCGGCAATCTGTTTGGTTATGACGATGCGGAAGGGATGGATCCGCCGCTTGAGCAAATCCGGGACTCCGGTGGCGAGCTGTCACTTGCCATTTATCAGTGCCGCAAACCGGTGATTGCCGCCATTAACGGTGCTGCCGTGGGGGTGGGCATTACCATGACCCTGCCCATGGACATTCGACTGGTGGCAGAAAACAGCAAGATCGGTTTCGTCTTCACCCAGCGAGGCATCACCCCGGAAGCCTGTTCCTCCTGGTTCTTGCCCCGGGTCGTCGGCATGCAGAAAGCGCTGGAGTGGGTGATCAGTGGTGACATTTTCATGGCGGAAGAAGGCGTGGAAGCCGGCCTGTTTCACAGTGCCCATGACAAAGGCGAAGTGCTGGATGTTGCCCGCTGCATGGCGCGCAAGATGATCGCCAAGAGCTCCCCCATCGCTGTGGCACTGGCCAAGCAGATGTTGTGGCGCAACCCTAACTTCAGTCACCCCGCTGAAGCACATGTGGTGGAATCCAAAATGATTTACTGGTCTAACGAGTTCTGGGACGGCAAGGACGGTTTTACCGCGTTCCTGGAAAAACGTGCACCCCGTTTCGAGACCGCTATGGCGGACATCCCCAAGCAGTTCGATTTCTGGAAAGAGCCTGAGATAAAATAATTTTTTTTTGCCGCATTTGTGGCGTTTGCGTGAAAAGAGAGAGGACCGACCATCATGAAGAAGGAAACCCTGTCGATACACGGGGGCTTTGCGGGCGACCCGCAGACACATGCGGTGGCTGTGCCCATGTACCAGACGACAAGCTATTATTTTGATGATACCCAGCACGGCGCGGATCTGTTCGATCTGAAAGTGCCGGGTAACATTTACAGTCGCATCATGAATCCGACCAACGCCGTGCTGGAAGAACGTGTTGCGTTGCTGGAAGGGGGAATTGCTGCGCTGGCAATGGCGTCTGGCATGGCGGCCATTACGGCTACCGTACAGACCCTCGCACGTACGGGGGACAATATTGTGTCGGTCAGTCAGTTGTACGGCGGAACCTACAACCTGTTTGCCCATACCTTGCCGAATCAGGGCATTGAAGTGCGCATGGCCGATGGCCGGAATCCTGAAGCCATTGCCGCCGCGATTGATGACAAGACCAAGATGGTGTTCTGCGAATCCATCGGTAATCCGGCCGGGAATGTGGTGGACATGGCGGCACTGGCGAAAGTGGCCCACGATGCGGGCGTGCCGTTAGTGGTTGATAACACGGTTGCCACCCCGGCGCTATGTCGCCCCTTTGAGCATGGTGCTGATATCGTCGTGCACTCCCTGACCAAATACATGGGCGGGCATGGAACCACCATTGCCGGTGCGATTGTTGATTCCGGAAAATTCCCCTGGAAAGACAACCCGCGTTTTCCGCAATTCAACCAGCCTGATCCCAGCTATCATGGCGTTGTCTATGTGGAAGCCATGGGGGAGGCGGCCTTTATCGGTCGCGCGCGTGTTGTCCCGCTGCGCAATATGGGGGCGGCACTGTCTCCCATGAATGCCTTCCTGATTCTGCAGGGCATTGAAACCCTGTCGCTACGCATGGAGCGTCATTGCGAAAACGCAATGAAGGTGGCGGCGTTTCTCCGGGACCACCCGAAAGTGAGTTGGGTGAACTTC
Organism: Alcanivorax sp. MD8A; assembly: GCF_002888555.1. Taxonomy (NCBI): domain Bacteria; kingdom Pseudomonadati; phylum Pseudomonadota; class Gammaproteobacteria; order Oceanospirillales; family Alcanivoracaceae; genus Alcanivorax; species Alcanivorax sp. MD8A. The sequence continues at coordinate 135,467 of NZ_AQOQ01000002.1, forward strand.
GCCGGGCTGGATTCCGACAAGGACCATGCCCAGGCGAAACGCTATATGGATAACGGTATACCCTCCTCGATCCTCAGCTTTGGTGTCGAAGGTGGCCGCGATGCTGGTGCCCGGTTTATTGATGCCCTGGAGATGATCAAGCGATTGGTGAATATCGGTGATGCCAAGTCTCTTGCTTGCCATCCGGCGACCACAACCCATCGTCAGCTCAGCGATGATGAACTTAAGAGTGCCGGAGTGAGTGCAGATCTGGTGCGGTTGTCTGTCGGCATCGAACATATCGATGACATTCTGGCCGATATAACTCAGGCGCTGGAAAAGGCCTGATTATTGTTGCTCACGAAACTGGGCCGGCGTCATGCCGGTCCAGCGTTTGAACGCTTTCGAAAATGCACTCTCATCCGAGAAACCCAGTTGCTCCGCAATATCACTGAGTCGCTGGGCGTCCTGTAGTTTTTTTTCTGCCAACCCCTGAAGCAAGCCGTCGCGAAGCAGTTTGAAACTGGTGCCTTCCTCTCCCAGTTTGCGCACCAGATGGCGGCCGCTCATGCCCAGGGTGTCGGCCACTTTCTCCTTGCCCCAGTGGGGGTGCTGGCGGAGCTGTTCAGTGACCTGGGCACTGAGAGACTGGTCGCCGAGAGATTGCAGCAATTGGTCTGCCAGGGTGCGCAGGTGTTGGCACAGGGCAGGGTTGGCGTAGATCAGCGGCAGGTCCAGATCCGTGACCGGGATGATCAGGGTGTTGTGGTCACACAGAAAGCGCACATCGCTCAATCCCAGCAGCGACTCATAACGGCGATTATCATCCAGGGCAGCATGGGTGAAGTGCAGGCTGTGGGCGGCCAGTTTGTTGCCTGTGGTCCAGCGGGACAACTGCAGAAGGGTTGCCATGGCGGCCTCGACCCGTTCCGCCTGGCGAGTCTGGTACTGCGGCAGGTAATGGATAATGCAGCGGTCAGCGTCTTCGTGATACTGAAAGTGCCCTCCTTCCCCGACGATGGGGTAGTAGTCGATCAGGCTGTCGAGTGCGTCCCGTACCGTCTCACAGCTCATCAGCACCATACCGGCGGTATCCAGGTGCCCGACTTCCATGGCCAGCCCGAATTGCACGCCGACCAGTGGATCGTCCGCCTGGGTGCAAAAGCTCTCCCATATCTGCCCCTGCAGTTCCAGGCTGACCCGTTCCTGCGAGGCAAACCCATTGCGCAGCGCGTCAGGCAGGGCAAACCCCAGCGTTTCTGCCGCCTGGCTGATGGCCTGGGTAAAGCGCACTGTGACTGTGGGGCTGTGAGGCATGGTATGGCGGTCCTGATTTAACCGTGGACAGGTCCTGAATTAGCCGTGCGAGGGAAGACTCTCACACCTAGGCTGGACATCATACCAAACTCTGAGCCTGGCTCAGGGAATTCTAAAAAGAAGACTCGGGACAGTTATGTACGCAGTGATAGGTGCCGGCCCAATGGGCTTGGCCACGGCCAGAAACCTGAAAAAGTACAATATTCCTTTCATCGGTTTCGATCTCAACACCGATGTAGGCGGGCTCTGGGACATTGATAACCCCCATAGCACCATGTACGAATCTGCTCACCTGATTTCGTCGAAAGCCATGACGGAATTCAGGGAATTCCCCATGGGGGACAAGGTCGCGACCTACCCTCGGCATAGCGACATGCGTGATTACTTCCGTCGTTATGCAGAGCATTTCGATCTTTACGATTGCTATGAATTTTCTACGCGGGTCGAAAAGGTTGAGCGTGAAGGGGAAGGCTGGAATGTCACTACCTGCTGTAACGGGGCAAGCCAGACTCGCCACTTCGACGGCGTGCTGATCGCCAATGGCACCTTGCACAAGCCCAATATGCCCAGTTTGCCTGGCAAGTTTGAAGGCGAGCTGATGCATTCCTGTGACTACCGCAAGGCAGACGTATTCGAAGGCAAGCGCGTGCTGGTCGTCGGTTGCGGCAACTCCGCCTGCGATATTGCGGTGGATGCGGTACACCGCGCTGCCAGTGTGGATATGTCGGTACGCCGTGGCTATTACTTTCTGCCCAAGTTTATTGCGGGCAAGGCCACCGACAGCATTGGCGGAAAAATCCCGTTGCCACGTATCGTCAAACAGAAAATCGACGCAGCCCTGATCAAGCTATTGGTCGGCAAGCCCAGCGATTACGGCCTGCCGGATCCTGACTACAAACTTTATGAATCTCACCCGGTGATCAATTCCCTGGTGCTGCACCATATTCGCCACGGCGATATTACCCCCCATGGCGATATTGCCGGCATTGTTGGCAAGACGGTGACCTTCGCCGACGGCCAGTCCCGGACTTACGATCTGATTTTGATGGGCACCGGCTACAAGCTGGATTACCCCTTCATCGATGCACAGGAGCTCAACTGGCAAGGGGCGGATGCGCCGCAGTTATACCTGAATGTGTTCCATCCCCAACACCGTAACCTGTTCATGATGGGCATGGTGGAAGCCGCTGGGCTGGGTTGGGAAGGGCGCAACGAACAGGCGGAAATGGTGGCGCTGTATTTGCGTGCCCGTCTGGATGGCAACCCGCAGGCGCAGTCGCTGGAGCAGAAGGCCACGGCAGAGGCCTCACGCAATCTGGATGGTGGATTTGACTATCTGAAACTGGCACGCATGGCGTACTACGTGCATAAGGATAGCTACCGCAAGGCGGTTAATGCCCACATCACCCAGCTGAAGCAGGGGGTGTGAGATGGAGGTGCATTTCGGCAGCGAGAATCTGCTGATTCTCAACGTTATTCTGGCATTCATGATGTTTGGCGTGTCGCTGTCCCTGACGGGGGACGATTTCCGTCGAGTGGTACAGCGACCGGATGCTCCCATCGTTGGGCTGCTGGCGCAGTTCGTGTTGTTGCCTGCCGCCACCTGCCTGACCACCTGGTGGTTCGAGGTCGATGCTGAACTGGCGCTGGGCATGATTCTGGTGGCGTCCTGCCCGGGCGGCTCGTTTTCCAATATCATGACCTGGCTGGGGCGGGGCAATGTGGCGGTTTCGGTGAGCATGACCGCCGTGTCCAGCCTTGCAGCCATGGTGATGACGCCCTTCAACTTTTCTCTCTACGGTTGGATCAATCCCCATACCCGACCGATTCTTACCGACATTCAACTCGACAGCCTGGAAATCCTGATGCTGGTCGTGCTGGTGTTGGGCTTGCCTCTGGTCATCGGCATGGCTGTGGGCAAGGCGTTTCCGGCGTTTGCCCGGGGCGCCCAGAAGCCCATGCGCTATATCACCCTGCTGGTGTTGTTGTTGTTTGTTGGCGTGGCCTTTGGCAATAACGTGGATGTGTTTCTGGCCACCGCCGACCGCATTGTGGGGCTGGTGGTGTTCCAGAATCTTCTGGCACTGGGGCTGGGGGCCTTTGCGGCCGGCTTCACCGGCTTGCCCCGGGCAGATCGCCGCGCCATTACCATGGAAGTGGGGATTCAGAATTCCGGTCTGGGACTGGCCATTTTGTTCACCTTTTTCCCGGACGAAAGCGGCATGATTTTGATCGCCGCGTTCTGGGGTGTGTGGCACCTGGTCAGCGGGCTGGTGTTGGCCGGTATCTGGTCCAGGCGCACTGCCCGCCGCGAGGCGCAAGCCGCTGAGGCAGCGGGCAGCACTCATGGCAATTCACGTGGAGAGCCCTGATGAGTCAGCAACAGAAACGACGCATTCTGATTCCCGGCGCGGCGGGCTACATTGGTCGTCAGTTGGCCCGTCGACTGGCAGCGGATCATCATGTGGTCGGGGTTGATATTCGCCAGGATGACAGTGCTGACTTTCCCTTTTATGTGCGTGATATTCGGGAGCCCTCGCTGGGTGAATTGATGCAGGAGCACCGCATCGAGCAGGTGGTGCACCTGGCGGCGGTGCTGGAAGACAGCGGTGATCGCGAGCGCGATTACGATATCGATGTCAATGGCACCCGCAATGTGCTGGATGCCTGTGTGGCCTGCGGTGTTCGTCAGTTGGTGGTCACCAGTTCCGGGGCCGCTTACGGTTACCATGCGGACAACCCCCAATGGATCAGTGAAGACGACCCCCTGCGGGGCAATCCTGAATTTGCCTACTCGGACCACAAACGTCAGGTGGAAGCGCTGCTGGCGGATTACCGGCAACGGCATCCTCATCTGGGCCAGCTGGTGTTGCGACCGGGCACCGTGCTCGGCGCCAACACGCGTAACCTGATCACCAACCTGTTTGATGGCAAGCGTCTGTTGGCGGTCGCCGGTTCTCCGTCCCCGTTTGTGTTTATCTGGGATCAGGATGTGTTGGCGATTATCGAAAAAGGCGTCACAGAAGAACGCAGCGGCTGTTTTAATCTGGCCGGCGATGGGGCGCTGACGATCACCGAATTGGCAGCCATCTTGCGCAAGCCGGTTGTCACGGTTCCTGCCTGGGCGATTCGTGCAGGGTTGGCGGTGGGGCATGCTCTTCGCCTCACCGGTTATACCCCGGCGCAAGTGAATTTCCTGCGCTATCGACCGGTGCTGGGTAACGACAAACTGAAACAGGAATTCGGTTACCAACCGAAGAAAACGTCGGAGCAGACCTTTCGTTTCTGGTTGGCCTCCAGGGAGGCAACGGCATGAAAACCGTATTGATTACCGGAGCTGCCTCGGGCCTTGGCTGGGCGCTGGCGCAGCAGGCGTTTGCGTTAGGCTACCGGGTGATTCTTGCCGACATGAACGAAGTATTGCTTGAAGCAAGAGTCGAAGCGCTGGCTGCCCGGGATGCCGAGCGAGTGACCAGCCGGGTGTTGGATGTCACCAACAGCGATGCCGTCACCCTACTGGTTCCCTGGCTGGAAAAACACGGTGGGCTGGATCTGTTGGTCAATAATGCCGGGATTACCCATCGTTCACTGGCAGAAAAAACGGCCATGAGTGTTTTTCAAAAAGTCATGGCGGTGGATTGGCAGGCGCCGGTGGAATTGTCGGTGGCCTGTCTGCCCCTGCTGAAGAAAAGCCGCGGCGGCATCATCAATATCGGTTCCATGGCAGGCTGGATGCCGGTGCTCGGTCGAGCCGGTTACTGCAGTGCCAAGAGCGCGTTGGGGCAGTTCTTTGAAGTCATGCGTGGGGAAGTATCCCGTTATGGCATCCATATTCTCATGGCGTATCCGAGTTTTCTGGACACCCCCATCGAGAAAAATGCCTTGGGTCATGATGGCAAGCCTGCAGCGCATGCCCGCTCCATGGTAGGCAATATGCGAACCCCAGAATGGATGGCCGAGCAGGTTTTTGAAGCCTATGGAAAAGGCCGCAAGCGACTGTTCCCGGACCGGTTTACCTGGTTTGCCAGCGTACTCTGGCGTGTTGCGCCGGATCTCTATCAGCGTTTGATGCTGCGCAAGTTTGCCAGCGAGCTGGAGCAATAACGGATGGACCTGCTTGCCTCCCCCTGGCTGTTGCTGGGGTTGTTCATTTTTCTCGCCTTTACCACCGAAGCCATGACCGGTTTCGGCAGCATTGTGATTGCCCTGTCATTGGGGGCGCTGGTATTGCCGATCCCGGAGATCCTGCCGGTACTGGTGCCATTGAATATCGTCATGAGTGGCACTCTGAGTTGGCGTCACCGTCATGCGATCCATTGGCCAACCCTGTGGAAGCTGATCCTGCCGTTAATGGTGCTGGGTACCCTGGCGGGTTACGGGCTACGCCCGTGGCTGGGGGAGCAATTGCTCAAAAGCGGGTTTGGTTTGCTGGTGCTCTGGTTCAGCAGCCGCGAACTGTGGCGCATGTATCGTGGCCTGGCGGTCACCGCGCATGGTGGGCTCTGGTCCCGTGGCTGGATGTTGATGGCCGGGGTGACGCATGGCCTGTTTGCGTCGGGAGGGCCTCTCTTGGTGTATGCGCTAAGCGGCCTCAAGCTCGACAAGCAGCGCTTTCGTGCGACCCTGATTCTGGTCTGGCTGGTCTTGAACAGTTTGCTCACAGTGGTGTTCCTGCTGGATGGCACCTTGCTGCCCGCCCTGCCACGCATCGGTACCCTGGTTCCGGTGGTGATTGCGGCCATGCTGGTAGGCGAGCTGCTCCACCATCATGTGAATGAAGCGCGTTTCCGTCAGGCGGTGTTCGTGGTGTTGTGGTTCACCGGCGTGATTTTGGCCTGGCCCTAGCTGCGCCCCCCTTGCTCTTTTCCTTTGCGCGGCCATCGTGCTATTGATTCCTTGTTGAATCGTCATGGTTGCAAGGAGTTGGCATGTCTTCAGTGGAAATTCGCCCGGTCACCGGTATTGCGGTAGAGCCCTGGCTGGATGAATTGGCCAAACTGCGCATCGAAGTGTTTCGTGATTTTCCGTATTTGTATGCGGGCGACCTGAGCTACGAGCGCCGTTACCTGGACCGTTATGCCCAGTCCGACCAGAGCGTGTTCGTGTTGGCACTGGAATTCAACAAGCTGGTCGGTGCCGCTACGGGCTTGCCCCTTCGGGAAGCGGATGACGAATTCCAGGCACCGTTTCGCCAACTAGGTGCCGAGATCAATACGGTGTTCTATTTCGGTGAATCGGTGCTGAAAAAAGACTGGCGTGGCCAGGGGATTGGTCATCGTTTTTTTGATTTGAGAGAGCAGTACGCCGAAGACTTTGGCTATCGCCATACGGCGTTCTGTGCCGTGCAGCGCCCCGACGATCATCCCGCTCGCCCCGAGGGCTACCAGCCGCTGGATCCGTTCTGGCGCGGGCGGGGGTATTTTCCCCAGAACCAGTTGGTGGCGCATTTCGATTGGGCCGATATCGGTGATAGCGCCCTGTCACGCAAACCCATGCAGTTCTGGCTCCACAGTTTGTAGTTATACTTTTGGCTAGATAGCAGGTGCCTCATATACCCCATTTGGGTGATGTGATGGCATTTTGTCATTCCCTATACTGACTGCGGGGTAATAGGGGATATCAAAATTATGGAACTGCAATATAAATTCGCCACCTGGTACGAACGCGCACTCAGATCATCGGTTGTGGTGCTGCCACTGTCACTGCTCGCCGTGACGGTAGCCGTCGTCGTGGCAGGCTAGCCAGACTGCCCTCAGGGCCGTTTCCGCATCAATACCACCGGGTTGCCCGTCAGGTGCAGCTCCCATCCCTGTGTGGCTGCCAGCCAGGCAAAGGTTGCCGGCTGCCAGAAGCAGACGTGGGTGGGGTCACGGCGGTAGTGCCAGCGGGCGAAGGCGTCGTCGTCGGTTAGCCAGCGGGTCATCAGGCCCAGCCAGCCGCCGGGGCGAACGTGGCCGGCAAACCAGGCCCACTCGCGGGCCGGCTGGTGCAGGTGCTCAATGACTTCCGTGCAGGTGACAAAGTCGTACTGCGCGCTCAATCGCGTTTTGTCTCTGGCGTAAATCGGATCCCAGGTACCGCACGGGTAGCCCCGTTCGGTCATCATGGCGGCCAATGCCGGTCCGGGGCCGCAGCCAAAATCAAGGCCTTGCGCCCCCGGCGATAGCTGCTCGCAGAGCGGGTCGGCCAGTTGCGCCAGAAAGCGTCGGTAGCCGGGGTCGTCCGGTCGGTTGTCGTGCAGGTCGTATTGCCCCTTTTCTTCGTCGGGGCCGGGTAGCCGGTCGGGATGCTCGAAGGTGAGCTGGCAACACGGGCAACGAAAGTAGTCGCGTCCATCCACCTGCGCAAAAGGGCGCGCGTCGCTGGCGCACAGGGTGCACTGCATGTCAGTCCTCAAGCCAGCGCTGCACCCGGGCATAAGTGCGGCTTTCTTCAATCATGGTCATGTGCCCCATCTGGTAGAACAGTTCCCGGGTCAGCTGCGGGGCATCCGGGTACAGGCGCGAGGCCAGCCCACTGTCCACGGAGACCAGCCAATCGCCCCGCGGTGCCGGATGCTCCGGTTCGCTGACACTGCCGGCAATAAACAGCTGTTTCACCGCCGGGTCCAGGGGCACTTTGGCACTGGGGCGGGTGTCGTCCAGAGGACGGTCACGCCACTGCGCTTCCAGCACATAGCCAAAGCGCAGATCGCGGATCCCGTCAGAGCGCAGGTTGCCCAGCCGCATCAGCGGGCGTGACCAGGGCGTGGTGGCCAGTAGCCGGTTGGCATTGTTGCCCACTCGCTCCAGCAGCGCGCCCTGATGGGGCGAGCCGAGACAGGCCAGATGGCTGACCTTGTCTGCCCAGCTGTCGCCGCGCTCACGAGCCTGGTGCAGGGCGCTGCGTGCAACCAGCCCGCCCATGGAGTGCCCCACCAGAATGATGCGCTCGGGCAGGGCGGTATGGGCGAGCAGGCCGGCCAGCTTGCGACCATTGTCGGAGATATGCAGGCCGGTGTTGTAGCGCAGATAGCGCACATCGGCGTTGAATTTGCCTCGGGCCCACTGGCTGAAGTGGTCGGCGGCGGGGTTGTTCCAGCAGGAATCATTCATGCACAGGCCATGAATAAACAGCACCAGCGTATCTCCCCGCAGCGAGCCACTGGGCAGCAAGCTCATGGGCAAGGCATAGCTGCTGTTCTGTTCTGCGAGCAGCTGGCCAAACACGCCGTTCAGGATGCTTTGCAGGTCCAGGCTATCGCGCAACTCTCGGCCCGGGTCGGCCGCCAGGTCGGCCAGCCCGGCAAGATTGCCGGCCTGCCGAAACCCGTAACGCACCAGGTTGTAGACCATGGGGGCCGGGGTGTAATCCTGGCCGCGCAGGCCAAACGGATTAGCGACACTGCCATGTATATCCTGCACCACTTGCGTGATTTCGTTGCCAAAGCGGGTGACCAGCTGGGCCAGCCCGCCCACTTCCCGTCCAATTTTTTTCATTATAGGTAGTCCGTTTTCCCCGCGATCAGAGGCGTTATCTTACCTGTCACGGTGAGATTCGTAAGGCTTCGTAAAATGCTGTGCAAGTGTGGCCTTGCCCGTGGCCAGCGTTTTTTCAGGGCGTTACTGTATGCATCGTTTTCAGCCGAAACATCAAGGAGTGACATTATGCGTACTTTCGGTAAAGCGGCACTGGCCGCCCTGTTTGCTTCCACCGCTTTTCTGGCCGCTTGTGATGCCAACGACGGTCCGGCAGAAGAAGCTGGCCAGAAGGTGGACAATGCCATCGAGAAAATCACCCCGGATAGCAAAGGGCCAATGGAAGAAATGGGCGAAGATATGGACAACGCCTATGACAATGCCAAAGAGTCCGTGAACGACATGGAAGACGCCGCTGACACCAAGTAATCGGTGCACGGCCAAAAAGCCGCCTACGGGCGGCTTTTTTTATGTTTTGTCACCTTCGAAGGTTTTCCCTCCACGGCCCTGAGCGGCTGTCGTCGACAGCTTTCCCCAAATCCTGCGTCTCTTCTTGAGTGAGCCTTACTCCGATGCACAGCTGGCGAGTAACCGCGCTACCGTCTCCTGTTCTGGTGGGGTAATCATCAATTGATAGCGTTGTTTGATGGCCGACCAGCGTTGCCCGTATTCACACCAGTAAGCGTGGTTGGCGGGTAGCCACTGGTCCGGGCTGTTGGCTCCCTTGCTGCGGTTGGCGCTGGCCGATACCACCAGTAGATTGTCCGGGTCGTTGGCAAATTGACGCCGCAAGGCTTCATTCCATTGGTTGCCCCCGTGTCCGTGGGCGTGGCGCAGGGGCACGATGTGGTCCACATCCAGTTGCCGGGCTCGGGTGAAGGTGTGCCCGCTGTAGGGGTCGTACCAGCGGCCGGTTGCGACAATACAATGATCCTTGCGGGTAAAGCTCACGGGTGCCTGGCTGGCGCGGATCAGGGCTTCCGCCCGGCTGTTCTGGCAGTCGCCATCCTCATCGTCCCAGTGGGGCCAGTCGTCCCGATCATAGAGCGTGGAAAACGCCCGCCCGGCATCGCGGGCCTCCTGTTCTGCTTCGGCCTGCTGTTGATGTAGCTGGCGGCAGGTATCGGTGTGGCAGTGGTAGGTGCCCGTTTTGCGATCGGAATGGCCGCCTTGCTTGTCCAGCCCGCCAGGGTGGGCACTCACTGCAGGGGCAATGGTAATGACCAGAGCGGTCCCAACGGCGAACGGGACAAGGGCACGATAAAAAGACAACAGAACGACTCCATGGCAACAGGGCTACGACTCCCGGGTGGCAGCGCCATGCGCTGTTTACACCAAAGGGCAGGCTTGGATGTAAGAGATTATCCTTACTAAATCGGGGCAATATCCTACATCAGGCCACAAAAGTGTGATGTGGTTCCGCACTGTTTTCATGGGGGATACAAACCGCAACGCGGGGCAACACATCGGTACGCTTTGCCTCTGTGGACCGGATTCAGGCATCGCTAGAGTGTGTGCCAAGGCCGACGGATAACGGCCACGGTTTTGATTTCAGGGTTGTGCGGGCATTGAGCAGGAGTCCCGGTATGGCAGTAGTTTCCTCTCCGAATTCGGTACCACGGGAGCGTCTGGCCCGTCAGGCGGTGGCGCACCGGCTGCGTGCACTGAATGAATATCTGGCGGTCTATCGGGCCACCCGTGCATCCGGTAGCGATGCGCACTCCTCCCAACGTATCCGGGAGCTGCGCAGTGACGTGGCACGGTTGCGTGCCTGGGGCTGGTATCTGTCTGCAAAAGAGCGTGGTGCCAGCTGGCCCCCTGCGCTGCAGCGTCTGGCATCCGTCCTGTCTTTCTTTGTTTCCGTGAATCTGGTGGCACAGCGTCGTCATCCCCGTGGCGCGGCGCTGCAGCATTTGAGTAGCTACAGTCTGGTCGAGCGGGCCTACGCGGCGTTGGAAGACGACACCCAGGGGCAGTTGCTGACCCTGCGCCTGGCGCAAATGCAGCGCCCGGCACTGGATTACCAGCGCGATATCGACATACTGGATGCACGTCTGGTGGATCTGGCCGCCCTGCGCCTCAATGGCCTGCCCGAGCCGGGCCAGGTCACGTTGGTGTGTCATGTGCTGCGCGGCGTCATGGCCATCGGTGGCGCCCTTGGCTTCTCCTTTCCCCCCGCACAACCGGTAGATTCGTAGTATGGAAGCAATCAAGCAGGCGCTACCGTTACTCGATGGCATGCCCCGTATTTTCTCTCTCTCGGATCTCAAGCAAGCCATCAGTGAGCAGGAAAGCGCACTGGATGTGGCGCTGCGCTGGCTGGAGGCGGGCGTGATTCGCCAGGTCGCCCCGGCGCGTCCAATCTTTTATCGGGTGGTGCTGGGCGAGCCGCTCACCGATGCCGAGCGCTGCGCGGCCCTGTTGCGCACCTTCCCCTCGGTGGTCATGGTGGCCGGGTCGTCACTCTGGCGTCAGGGGGCCAGTGTCCAGAAAGATGCCCAGCTGGAATGCTGCATCACGGAACAGCAGGTGGACTGCTCCTTGCCGGGGGTAGTGCTACGCTCCCGGCCCAGCGAGTGGTGGACGGTGATTCGGCAGGCAGAAGGTGTGGTGGGGAACTACCACGGCGTGGCGATGTTGACCCCGGAAATGGCCGTGGCAGATGCAGCGGCCTTCAAGGATGTGTGGATGCCCGACCGCAATGGCATTGACTGGACGCGCCTCTCAACGGCGCGGCTCAGCGTGGCCACCGAAGCACTGGCGCCACTGCGCATGGAAGAGCTGGCAGAATAGTGCTGGCCGGCCGTGTCATTGACCCGTCACGGCCAACCGTTATTAAATGAGAACCATTTCCTGTCTTTGGTTCTCATCTATGTGGGTAGCAGCACTCCCGGCCACACTCGCGGCCGTTGTCCTCTTTTATCTCTCTGACCGTCAGCAACGCTGGCTGGACCAGCCGCTGCCTGGCGTGGCGCGCTTGCTCGCGTTGTTGCTGGCGCTGGCCGGCGCGGTGCTGTGGGTCATGGCGCTGGGCCTGGGCGTTGGGCTGATGGTGGCCCTGTGGCTGCTGACCCTGCCTGCACTCCTGATGGCCTTGTTCGCAGGCCATCATCGCGATACGTTCCAGAAAGTTTCCGGCAAGATGGGGCGCAACCCATGAGAGCCTTATTCGGCGTGTTGTTGAGTCTGCCATTGTCGATGATGTTGATGGGGCTGGCTGCTGCCTGGGTTCCGGTGCCCTGGAACAGCTGGCTGGTCCTGCAATTGATCATTGGCATGCTGCTGTGGATGAGTCTTAGCTTGCTGGTGGCGCTGCCCGAAAAAGCGTGGCCGCCCCTGGTGGGCCTGCTGGTGGCGAATGGCATCGTCTGGGCGACCCTGCAAACCACCGGTATTTATGGAGGGGCCGCATGAAGGCAGATCGTCTACGCCGTTTTATCGACCTGCATGCCTGGTTGGGCATGGTCAGTGGCTTGGCCCTGTTTGTGGCGTTTTTCGCCGGGGCTATCAATGTCTTCCATCACGAGCTGCATCACTGGCAGGAAAGTCACCACGGCCATGAGCAGGCAGCCGGCCCGGCGGCCCCGGACCACTTTCTGCAGCAACTGATTTCGCGGTTCCCGGCCTCGGCCGATCGTATGTATTTCCTGCCCGATGAAGACCCCGGGGCCATGTGGTTCCAGCCCGGCGAAGACGGTGCACCGGGGGAGTGGCGCACGGCCCATGCCTCCAACTTTGCAGAAGATGGCAGCTTCACGCAGCAGCCGGGTTCCGAGCTGGCGGATTTTGTGAATGAGCTGCACTACGAGTTGGGCATTCCCGGTAACGGAGGCCTGATCAACATCGGCATGACGCTGATGGGGTTTGTTGCCGTGTTATACGGGGTGGCGCTGTTCAGCGGGCTGATCATCCACTGGCCCAAAATCCGCAAGGAACTGTTTGCCCTCAAGCACCAGGGCAACCTGCGTCGCTACTGGAAAAACCTGCACAACCTGATTGGCATCATCAGCTTCCCGTTCCACCTGATCATGTCGGTCACCGGTGCTGCCATGGGGCTGTTTACGGTCATGGCCATCGTGCTCGGTTTGCTGGTGTTCGGCCCGCAGCTGCAAGGGGTGATCCAGAAGGAAACCGACGTCTGGCCGCCAGTGCAAAGCCAGGGGGAGACCCTCGCCATGGCGCCCATGGCGGATTACCTGGCGGCGGCCAATAACGAGTTGCCCGGCATGGACGTGGGCTGGGTGGAAATTCGAGGCTACGGGGATGCCGCAGGCTGGATGGATGTGGCCGGTTCGCAACCGGGTTTCCTCGGCCATCATGTGCATGTGGTGCTGGATAACACCATGAAGCCGCTGCGTATCAGCGCCCCGGGCGATCGCACCTTCAACTTTGCGGCGATTTCCCCGGTCTATTCCCTGCACTTCGGGGATTACGGCGGCGTCTGGGTGAAGCTGTTGTACTTCGCCATGGGGCTGCTGGGGTCGTTGCTGTTTGTGTCCGGGAATATCCTGTGGTGCGAGCGGCGCAGTGACCGTGTTGGTCCGTCACGCAGCTCGGCCTTCCTGCTGCGTTTGACCCTGGGATTGTGTTTCGGGGTGGTCAGCGGCATCGCCTTCAGTTTTCTGGTCAGCAAGCTGCTGCCTTACACGCCCTGGGCCGCGTTGGTGGCATCGGCGGAGCGGCAAATCTTCTGGTGGGTGTTGGTGGTGCTGGTGTTGTGGAGTCTGCGCGCTTCGCCGCTGCGTTTCAGTGGCCTGTGGCTACGTATCATGCCGTTCCTGTATCTGGCGATTCCACTGGCGCAGGTGGCAGTGGAGGGCAGTCATGCCTGGCAAGAACCGGATGCCCTGCTGGTAAACCTGGTGGTGGTGGCCGTGGCGGCGTGTTTGTGGGGGGTGCGTGCCCAGTTTCGCAAGCGCCTGCGACTGGCAGAGCCGCATCCGTTGTGGGTGGGTAAGGTCACCCGCGACCATCCCAAACATCTCACCGAGACCGAGCTGGAAAATCAGGGCGCGGGCTGACGCCGCAGCGCTCACGCCGAAGCATAAAAAAACCGGGCAGTGAGCCCGGTTTTTTTATGGCCGTTGCTGAAGCTGATCAGAAACGGTAGGTGGCTTGCAGGGCCAGGCCGTGAGCGCTGTTCTCGAAGTCGGCGCTGTAAGTGTCCTGGTTAACCTCGCCTTTTTCTTCATCAATATAGGCATAGGCCGCATCAAGGGTCAGGTCGTCAGAGACGTTCCAGCCGGCACCCAGGGTGTAGATATCGCGGTCGCTGACCGGAATCCGCACGGTACGGTGCTGGTCGTTGGTGGGGGACTCGTCAAAGGCATAGCCGGCGCGGATCACCCACTTCGGGTTCAGCTGGTAGGCACCGCCCACGGCGAACGACCAGGTGTCTTCCCACTCCAGTTCTTCGGTAATGGTGCCGAAGCTGGACTGGAACATGGCATTCACGCCGCTGTTCTCCACTTCGATACCTTCAAGGCGGCTCCAGCGGGTGAAGGTGGCGCCAGCGTACAGTGCCAGTGCGTCAGTGGCCTGGAAGCTGAAAGAGGTATCCACGGATTCCGGCATGGTGATGTCCAGTTCCGCGTCATACTTGCCGTCGATGGCAGGCGCCACGGGGGCGGGGGTGCCGCTGATGGTGGTGTCACCTTCCAGGGAGTAATCGACCTTGGAGTGGTAGGTCAGGCCCCAGTCCAGTCGGTCGGTAATGCCGAACAACACACCCACGTTGTAACCGTAGGCAATGTCGTCCCCTTCAATTTCCACATCAGCGTCAGACATGGCGGCCAGAGCCGGGTTGAAGGCGGCGGCCGGCACGTTGCTGGTCAGCTCACCAGAGATGTGATTGATGGTCGGGCCAAAGCCCACAGAAACGCGATCGTTGAAGGCGTAGCTGACGGTGGGCTGAATGGTGACAACCTGCACCATGCTGGTGACGCCTTCGTAGCGACCTTGCCAGCCATTCTCGTAGTCGCTTTCCACGCCGAACGGCGCATACACACCGATACCGGCGTGCAGTTTGTTGCTGATCGGGGTGACGTAGTAGCCGAAGGGAATGGTGGAAAAGGGCACCATGTCGCCATCGTTAGTGCCAGACACGGGCAGGCCGGGGGCCAGTTGCCCTTCGGCATCGCTGATATCGGTGCTGGCATCAATAAAGGCCAGGCCGCCGGACACCTCGGCACGTTCCAGGCGGCTCATGCCGGCCGGGTTGCCGAAAAGGGTGCTGGCATTGGCGGCGCTAGAGGCGCGGCCCGCGTAAGCCGAGCCCGCACTGGAGGCGCTTTGCTCATTCAGCGCCAGGCCATTGGCCAGCGCCTGGGTAGAGGCAGCAGCAATCGCCGCGGCCAACACGGCTTTGTTTGAATACTTCATGATAACTTTCCCGAGTTATGTGTTGTGGCGCGCGAACGTTATCACTGTGAAACATTTAATTACAGATGGCGAAGATCAAAAAATGCACCATTTGTCGTCAGATGGCTGGTAAAATCTGTAAACATGGTGTTTAAATCCTCGAAGATGGTTCACGTTTACATTGTATAATGTAGAGGTTGTGCAGCAATTAGGCGGCGACGGTTATCTTGAGGGTTGTCAGATCCAAATGGCGGACCTGAGAGCGGATCACTCCGGAAGCGTTCCGGGGCGGATTATTGATTGCGCCGTCAAACGTGGTATCAGTCAGCGCCTTCAGGTTGGGCTGTCGCGGCCACCGGCTCACGCGAAAAAATGCCGATAATCGGGGTGCCCTGGGCCTGCAGAATGGGTTCGATATCCCGATGCAAAGCGTGGTACTGGTAAAACGGCACGCGCGGAAAAAGATGGTGAATCGAATGCAGATTCTGACCCAGCCAGAACCATTCCACCGGTTTCATCCAGCGCGGCATGATCAGGCTGTTGGTATTGCGGTAACGCTCGCTCACCTTGTACGGGTGGTGCGGGCGGTAGGCAAACCAGTAGGCAGTGAACAGCCCACCCGTGTAGTAGCCCAGCAGTAACACCGCGGCCGTGCCCGGCTGATCCACCATGGCCAGAAAGGCAATCCGCCACCCCAGCGACACGGCCAGCTCGCTGCAGTAAATCAGTTTCTCTTTCAGCGAGGCACTGCCCCAGCTGTGCTGTACAAAGAACGTATTCTGAATCCACTGAAAACGCAGCCCGGCGATGATCATCGCCAAAGGATTTTTCTGCATCCCGCTGACCACAAAATCCGGGTCCTTGTCCGGCTGATTGGTATAGCGGTGATGGGTAAAGTGCTCGATGCGATGCGAGGCATAAGGAATCGCGATGATGGGGGCCACCAAGTAGCCACACAGATCGTTGATCCACTTGCGGCTATCGTTCTGGCCATGGATATTGCCGTGGGCGGCTTCATGTAGCGGCGTATACGACATGTAGGTAAGCGCCGCCACCAGGAAGTAGGCCAGCCAGGGGCCAAGGGTGCCATTGGCAAACAGTAACAGCGTGGCAACAAAGGCCACCACCACGGCCAACGTGAGCGCAATTGTCGGCCACGCGGTTTTGCCCATATAGTGTTTGGCGCAGGCAATGGCCTGCTTGTTCAAGGTTGCCGGGTCCATGGTGCTGCCTCTGGTGGTTATCATGGTTCCAGACTAGGCCGGCACCCTCACAATCAGAATAGCCGCCGTGGCCAATCACCCTGCAGAAGTGGCCAGCGCTAACGGCGGATCAGCGGAACGGGCAATGCAACACAGCGACGACACCCTCCACCCGGTAGCCATCAGCCAGGTGATGCTCAACTTTGCCCAACGCCATGGCATCGACAGGCAGACCTGCCTGCTCGGCACCGGCATAGCCGATGACGCCCTTTCCAGCGGAGAAGGGTTGGTCACCCGCACCCAGGAAATGCGCCTGATCGAAAACCTGATGCTGGCCCTGCCAGACGACGGCGCCTGGGGCTTCGAATTGGGTCTGCAGTATCACCTGGCCACCTTCGGTGTGTGGGGCTTCGCCCTGCGCACCTGCAAGACCCTGCGTGAAGCGGCCATCCTGGGGGTGCGCTATCTTCCTCTCAGCACCGCCTACTGCCGCATCGAACTGGTGGAAGACGACGACACCTTTGGCATCACCTTCGACCCGGATCCCATCCCGCCGCACCTGCGCCAGTTTCTGCTCGAGCGGGACATGGCCACGGCCCTGAATCTGGTGCGGGAAATCACTCTGCAAGGCGTGGACTTTCGCGCCATCGACCTGGCCGGCCAGCCCGATGTGAGTGCCGAGGCCATTCAGGAAGAATGTGGCGTGAAACCCACCTTCGCCGCCCGCAGCAACCGCATCCTGGTGAACCGCTCCGGCGCCAGCCAGCCCTTCCCCGGTTACGACCCGGTGCTCACCCGCATGCTCGAACAGCAATGCCAGCAGCGCATGGACACCGTAGAAAACAGCGGCATTGCCGGCAAAGTGCGCCAGCAATTACTGGGCGAACTGGGCCTCGGCGCCACCCTCAACGACATGGCCAGCGCCCTGGCTCTGTCCTCACGCAGCCTGCGCCGTAAACTGGAACAGGAAGGCACCAGCTATCGCGATCTGGTAGAAGAAGAGCGCCGCCAACTGGCCCTGCAACTCCTCACCAGTACCACCATGAAAATCGAAGAAGTCGCCGCCCACCTGGCCTACACCGACGCCGGCGGCTTCGTCCGCGCCTTCCGCCGCTGGCAAGGCTGCTCCCCCAGCGAGTACCGGGAGAAGCACTAACCCCAAACCCGCATGGCTCCACCAACCGCCGCCAGGATGCCATACCATGACAACTTCTCGTGCTGTTACAGAAAGCCGCTCAGAGCCCAGGATTATCGAGTCGCTGTGGGAGTCAGCCTGCAGACGATTCTGGCTTAAGGGAAACCAGAGGCGTGCCTGTACGCGCCCCCCCCTCCCTCGTAGGAGCCAGCCTGCTGGCGAATTTTTCGCGATGCTGCTATCGCGAAGAGGGCAGCACAGACAGCCCTTCATGAATGCAGTCGAGCAGCAGACCAACAGAATGAATGGATGCGGCATACCCAGAAGCGATCACTTCCACAACCACTTCTTAACCACATCAAAATTCCCCAGCACCACCTGCTGCGCCTCCGGCCCACGATGTTCCTGATCATCCAGCCGCAGCAGCTGAACAATGTAATTCGCCATGGCGGCCCGGCAGGGTATCGACAATACTCCTCGTGTCATGCCGTAATCCCGGGCAATCACCTTCTGCTGTGCATCAGAAAGGCGCCGATCGGGCACCACCTTCAAGGTCAGTGATTTCTGCCAGGCTTTATCCTTCTCCGCGCCTTGCTCGCCGGGCAGAGTGATCTCCGGCTTGTCCATAATCCGACTCAGCACAAAGTCCCGGTAATCACTGTTCTTTTCACACCAGGCTCGTACATGCCAGCGCATGCCGTTATGTACCACGGTATGAGGCTGAATTACCCTGTATTCCGGCTCGGGATTGTTCAGGGAGGTGTATTCAATCTCCACCCGCAATCCTTCCCGGCACGCCTGCAGGATGGGCCGTAACACCGCTGGGCGAAGATCCCGTGAGGGTGGCAGCAATACCTCGGTATTCAGCTCGCGTACGTCCAGTGCTTCGAAGGCGCAGCTCAGATCTTCCCGGGCATGCATCATCTGCAGATACTCATCCGCCTGACCGCGAGTGAATACCGGCTTGAAACCGGTGGCTGGCTTATAGCCTTTGAGTGACAGGTCATACTCCAGATTGCCTGGCGCATACTCATTCAGATAGAGATTAATGTCCTTGCTGGCCTGCTGGCGCCCAATGCCGAAGGCGCGCACCAGATGATTGGTCGTCAGTCGTCCTTCCCACAGGGCAATCACCTCGATCAACCGGTACCGCAATAACAAATCCCAGCGTAGCGGCCAATCCGCCGCATTCTTCCCTGCTGTACGCGCCATGTTGTGCTCCAAAAAGCGACACATGCCGAAAGGCGACATGTTCATGTAGTCAGTATTGGCATGACGATAGTAAATGCATAATGTGGGGCTGTCATCAAGGGTTTGATGAGGCCGCAGCAGGGATGCTGCATATTCAGGCAAAACAGGGAGTCACAAGTTATGGTGAGTTGTTCTCGGTGCGGGAAGACAGGCGGTAAAGAACAGGGCTCAGGTAAGGGGCTCAGTCTGGTCACAATCCCCCATGAAGCAGGGCAGGGGAGTGGCCGTGTTTTGGTGTATTGCCAGGAATGCTGGACCGAAATGGCCGAGTGCATCGCCGAAGTGATACCGCTGGAGATGGTCAGCCCCGGCGTCCTGCTGGATCTCTATCGCACCGGCAAAACCGTCTCGGATCCGTTCACTGCCTGCCAGTTGGTGTTTGGCCATGCGAAGCCTGAGTTGGTGCGAGAGGCGCAGGCGTTAATCAATTCTCACTGCGGCTAGCTGGAGGCGACAGTGAAAGATCTGAACTCTTATCTCCCCCTGGTCGTCCTGTGGGCCAAAAAGCACCACGACCTGATCCAGGAGCAGGGCGCCGAGCTCAACGAAGAAGGTATGGAAATGGCCAGAAGCGTGGGCGTGGCAGAGCCCGAACGCATTCGCATCATGCTGGTAGACGAGATTCCCTTCCAGGAAGATCCGGTGGTCTACAGCCTGGCAAAGAGCGTCGGCATGCTCAGCGGCCAGGTCACGGGCATCACTTTTGGCCACTCTATCTACATCGTCAAAGGCTGCCAGTCCGCCCGGCTCTACAGTCACGAATTCCGCCACGTACACCAATACGAAGTGCTCGGCTCCATTGGCTCTTTCATGGATGTGTACCTCGAACAGGTTATGACATTCGGCTACCACCAAGCGTCCCTGGAAAAGGACGCCCGCCAGTTCGAGACAGGGCTCTGACAGGTAGGAGCACCTCTCGAGGTGCGAACCACTCACCCGCAGGAGCCCGCCTGCGGGCGATCCTCAAACCTGACGGACCCGCTCATGAAAAAGTACCAAAGGGCACTAGACCTCACACCCAAATGTGATACTGTCCACAAAAATAATGAACACGCTTCACTGTGGGCCAGGAAGGCTCGAATGCCATCATTTTGATGTCATTCAGGGGAAAGGAAGAATCATGGGGATCGACTACAACACGCTCAAGAACCGTCAGCGTCAGGAACGGGATAACTACCCCGACAACCTGGGCCTGCGCGTGCACCGCGCCCTTAGCTGGCTCAACCGCGCCGAACAGGAAGCCGACCCGGACAGCCGCTTCATCTTCCTGTGGATCGCTTTCAACGCCGCCTACGCCACAGAAATCGACGACCGCGAAGGCCTCAGTGAACAGGGCGCATTTAACGCCTTCCTCGGCAAGCTCAATGACCTCGACACCAGCAAGCGCCTGAGTCAGCTGGTCTGGACAGCCTATTCCGGCGCCATCCGCGTGTTGCTGGATAACCCCTATGTCTTTCCTTCCTTCTGGGATTACCAGAAAGGCAACAAGACAGAAGCCCAGTGGCAGCAAAGCTTTGACGCCGCCAAAAAGGCAGCCAACCACGCCCTCGCCAGGCAAGACACCACACGAGTACTGGCCATCGTCCTGACCCGCATCTACACCCTGCGTAACCAGCTGGTCCACGGCGGCGCCACCTGGAACAGCAGCGTCAACCGCGACCAGATCCGCGACTGCGTAAACCTCATGGGTGAACTGGTGCCGGCAGTAATCGAAATCATGATGGATAGCCCGACAACCCTGTGGGGAGAGGCTAGCTATCCGGTGGTGCGGAGTTAGTAATGGAAGTATTGCTGCGTGCCCAAACCCTGTTCAGGGGGGGCAGCCTTGAACAGGCGGTAGAGTTGCTGGAAGCCCATATGGCTAGCCAACCCCAGGATATGAGGGTCGCAGCAGCCCTTGGCCGTATTTACCGAGGCATTAAACAACCAGAAAAAGCGGCCTACTGGCTGCGTTATTCCTTGGAAAACCACGATGCTTCCCCGGGTTTTGACGAAGAGGATGCGGCTTATCTGGTGGGGGCCGCTGAAGAAGAGCCTGCTCTGGAGCTGGATTACGAGTATGGCGTCCCGTCCATTCAGTCACGAGCTGCCAATGATGATGACTCCCTGCAGCAAGTGGCGAGCTCACAAGCCGTTATTAGCGAATTCAAGGAAGAGCCAGAGACTGCTGACGGTCTGCAAGACATCCAGCCTTATATTGAAAGTGAGTTGCCAGAAGAGGCATTGATCGAGCCTGAAGGGGCTGCAGAGGAAAGCGAAGCGTTCAAAGCAGAAGAAGGTGGGCAGCCAGCTGAGCACCTCATCAAGAATAGTGAGGATGATGAGGTGCTGAACGCGGCCGATGAGCTGGCTGACATCCCTGATTTTGAAGCTGAAGAGCCCGCTGACATTGCAGTTGTGGATGACCTGGAAGATGAAGAGGCCATCACACTGGCGGACGATGAGGAGTTTGGCGAGGGCATCGTCGATCTGTTTGAAGAGGCGGACGAAGAAGGTGATGACGACCTCGAAAGTTTCTATATCGAATTGGACCCGGAAGATCTGGGCCAGGATGATGAGCCTGAAGAGCTCCCCGAGCGCCTGACGCACAGGGAAAAAGCGGAAGGCATCGCAGCAGGGCTTGCCGTTGAAGGTGAGTGGCTGAAGAAAGATATGGGAATCCTGGTGGATGTGCTTGCGCATCACCGTAGCCACGGCAAGACCCAGTCTGCCTTGCGGGAACTGCTGGTCAAAAAACAGGTAACTCCTGCAGAGCTGCACGTACTGCATGAGCTGAGAAAAATATGGGGTTCCGGAGGGTATAACCGAACCTACCGGAAGCAGGAAGCGGAAGATGGCTGGCCCAATATATCCTGGCGCCTGGCGCTGGATCTCACCAGAGCACTCAAGGCGGACGATGCTGTCGAGGTGCTGCTATTTGTTGAAGACTGCTTCCAGGACTGGAATGCATCTGCGGACAAGATCTCTGCATTTCCGATCTTTTCGTATTACCTGCAGCATATTCTTGACCATATGGAACAAATGGCCCTGTGCTGTGGACAGCCGCCGCCGGCCTATATCGAGTACGAATTTTTTGAGCAAGACGACGATGGATGGGAACAATGGCACAGGCCAGAGCCCTTTAATTTCAACATCTATCGAGAGTCAGAGGACAGTCAATGGTAATCCCGATAGTGGAAGGAGCAATTGTCCGTCATAAGGATAGTCAGGATGTCAGGGACATTGGTGTCGTCAAGAAAGTGTCTGCAGACGTGCCGGCAAGAGTCAAGGTGTTCTGGGTGCAGCGAAAGGCGGATGTCATGCATCCTGAGGGCGATCTTGTCTCGGGTTTCATGCGTGGGGCAGAGGTCGAGCACCGGCCTGTGAGGGCGACCCAGGATTCACTTGGCGCAGGCGCTGTTTGTACGACCCGAGAGGTCGCCGGACATACCCAGCTGCTGGTCGAATTCCAGGAAAACAACCTTCGAGTCTGGCTGCCTTGGCAGCGGCTACGGCAAGTTCGTGGGCCCTTGCATGGTTTTACCTTGGGGAAGTTCAACGTAACCGGTGATGAAGAGCGCCAGCGTCTCCGCCTGCTCTCCTGGGCCATCCAGCTATGGAACGAAAATACCGGAGCATTGGCGACGTTCGATGTGGATCCGCTGCCGCACCAGATTCATCTTGTTCAGAGCATCATGGCTTCTGGTCACTACAATTGGTTGATCGCAGATGATGTGGGGCTAGGCAAAACCATTGAGGTAGGACTTCTGCTTCATGCTGCTATGGCAAAGGGGCATGCAAGGCGAGTACTAATTATTACCCCGGCTGGACTTACAAGGCAGTGGAAAGAAGAACTCTATGGGAAATTTGGGTTTGAGGGATTCAGGATCTATGGCGATGACTTCCAGATTCACGACCCCCGGGACTGGAAAAAGGAAGATCACGTTATCGGGTCCATGGATCGTCTCAAGCAAGATGAGCATCTAAACAAGCTTCTTCAAGCTGATACATGGGATTTGGTCATCGTTGATGAGGCGCACCGGCTCAGCCGGAGAGAGTATGGTAACAAGCTCGATGCAAGTCAGCGTTACGGCATGCTCCAGAAACTGCGGCATAACTCCAAAACACAAAATGTTTTGCTGCTAACGGCGACTCCTCATCAAGGCAAGCAGGACAGCTTTGGAGCCTTGCTGGAACTTCTGGCTCCGGAAAGAAAAAGCGAAATCCGCACCCTGAAGATTAACCCCGAAATTATCGGCGACATGATCATCCGCAATTACAAGGCGGATGTAACTGATATGGACGGCAATTTCCTGTTTCATGGGAAAACCGTACGCCAGATTGATGTTCCGCTCTCGGAAGATGCCGTGGAGTTTGATAAAGAACTTCGGGCTTATCTTCGCAAAGGGTATGCAGCGCAGGAGAAGAGTGTAAAGAACACAGGCCGAGCCATCGGCTTTGTAATGACGGTCTATCGCAAGCTGGCCGCCTCCAGCGTGGCGGCTATTCATGCCGCACTGGTGAGACGGCTTGAACGCCTTAAGGGTGAAGAGGCGAGTATGGATCGCCCCTATGATGACGAGCGTTATCAGGGGGAGCAGGAAGAAGCGGCTACCCGTAAGACGGAGGCGTCGCCTTTCTTTCCAGGGGAGGAGAAAATCCTTGCAGAGCTGATCGAGAAAGCCGCAGACCTGGAAGCCAATGACGCCAAGCGCCACGCCTTTATGAATGGCCTGGTGGAAACCGTTATCAAGGAAAACCCCCGGGAAAAAATCCTCGTTTTCACCGAGTATCGGAGTACCCAACAATGGGTCAAAGCGGCACTGGATGATCGCTTTGGTCCCGGTAGCTGTGTTCTTATCCATGGTGGCATGGACATGCAAGAGCGGCGGGAAGCTATTGCCACCTTTGAAGAAGAGGACGGTGCCCAGTTCCTCGTGTCCACTGAGGCGGGCGGCGAAGGCATCAACCTTCAGCATCGTTGCCACATCATGGTGAACTACGATCTGCCCTGGAACCCCATGCGGCTGGTTCAGCGTGTAGGGCGGCTTTATCGCTATGGCCAAAAGAAGCGGGTCGTGGTCTTCAATGTCCATCAGTCCGACAGTGCGGACGAGCAGGTGCTCAGTATTCTCTATGACCGCCTGGAAGCCGTGGCCCAGGACATGGCAAGTGTCCAGAAGCATGAATTTAACGATGCTATCAAAGAAGACGTCCTGGGTGAGCTGGCAGATCTGGTCGACATTGAAGAAGTATTGGCACAAGCCGCCAGTGACAAGATGGAGCGAACCAGTGAGCGCATTAACGAAGCGCTGGATCGCGCAAAAAATGCCGCTGCAGAACAGCATGATTTGTTCAGGTATGCGGTGAATCTGGACAGCAAAGAGGTCTCGGGAGAGTTGGTCATCACCCTGGATCACCTGCAGGCCTTCATAGAGGGCATGGCAAGTATTGCCGGATTTGAGATTCTGGAAAAAACCCACAACGGACTCATTTGGCAGATCAGGCTCAGCGAAGCGGCCATGCAATCCATGGGCGTTTCACGCAGCCGCTTCGGGCTGACCTTTGATCGAACGCTGGCTGCCAAAAAGCCAGATCTGTTACCCATGAACATGGACAACTGGCTTTTCAAAAACCTCATCAAGCAGGCGCGCAAGTATGATTTTGGCGGCACTTCAGTAATGGGCGCCGGCTACCAGTCCGAATCCATCATTGTTGCCGTGGCCCGCTGGCAGAATGATCGTGGTCGGCGCGCCCGTCAGGAGCTGGCCATGGTGGCACTGGATAACGGCGCAGCTACCCTCAATCCGCCCTGGATCAGCCAGTGGCTGATGCAGCCATGCTCACCGTCACAGCCGGTCGACACAGACAAGGAGCAGCGAAAGGCAGCCCTCAAGCTGGCCAACGCCTGCGTCGAAAAATACCTTGCTGAGCAATGCTCTCAGACCCTGCTGCCAGACCAGATTCAATGGATAACGGCGGGCTGGAAGGGTAAGCCGCAAGGGGCGAAGTAAGAAGATGAAAAAGCAGAATTTGCATGCGATAGCACAGGACAACAACCCATGAGCAGTACCCTCTACGCCCCCGGCGCTCGCGTCGTCATTCGCGATTGCGAGTGGATCGTTCGCCGCGCGGATCCCAGCGACGATGGCGGCTATATCCTCACCGTGGATGGCCTGTCCGAGCTGGTTAACGGCAAGAGTGCGCGTTTTCTCAGCCGGCTGGAGGAAGAAGCCGAGGCGATTCAGGTGCTGGACCCGGCGGAAACCCGTTTCGAGCAGGACATGAGCCCCGGCTTTGAAAAAAGCCGCCTGTTCATCGAGGCCCAGCTGCGTCAGATCACCCCGGCGGATCAGCGCATCCATTTGGGCCACAAGGCCGCCATGGACCCGGTGCCCTATCAGCTTGATCCCGCCCTCCAGGCACTGAACCAGCCCCGCCAGCGTATCCTCATTGCCGATGCCGTGGGTCTGGGGAAAACCCTGGAAGCCGGCATCCTGATGACCGAACTCATGCGCCGTGGCCGGGGCAAGCGTATCCTCGTGCTCACCCTCAAAAGCATGATGACCCAGTTCCAGAAGGAAATGTGGAACCGCTTTACCATCCCGCTCACCCGCCTGGATTCACAGGGCCTGCAGCGGGTGCGCAACAACATCCCCGGCAACCACAACCCCTTCTACTATTACGACAAGTCGATCATCTCCATCGACACCCTCAAGCAGGACAACGAATACCGCCGCCATCTGGAGCAGGCCTACTGGGACATCATCGTCATTGATGAATGCCACAACGTGGCAGAGCGGGGCAGCAGCTCCCAGCGCGCCCGCCTGGCACAGTTGCTGGCGGGCCGTTCAGACACGCTCATCATGCTCTCGGCCACCCCCCATGACGGCAAGGCAAAATCCTTCGCCAGCCTGATGAACATGCTCGACCCCACCGCCATCAGCGATCCGGACGACTACGCCCGCGAAGACTTCAGCGACAAGGGGCTGGTGATTCGCCGCTTCAAGAAAGACATCCGCGATCAGGTGCAGCAGGAATTCAAGGAGCGTGTGGTCAAGGACATCCACATGAACGCCTCCCCGGAAGAGGAAGCCGCCTACCAGGCCCTGCTGGATGTGCCCTTTACCTACCGGGGCGAACACAGCCAGACCAAGAACGGCCAGCTGGTCCGCATCGGCCTGCAGAAAGCCATCTTCAGCTCCCCGGCAGCGGCGGACATTTCCGTGCAGCAGCGCATCGCCAAACTGCAGAAAAAAGCCCTGGTCAGCGAAGACGAACAGCACGAAATCCAAAGTCTGAAATCCCTGCTGCTGGCCCTGCGCAATGTCACCCCGGCAGCCTTCAGCAAATACCAGTCCCTGGTCAAGCTGCTGAAGAGCAAAGACTACGGCTGGAAGAAAACCGACAGCGAAGATCGCCTGGTCATCTTCAGTGAGCGCATCGAAACACTCAAATGGCTGAACGACCAGCTGGCCGGTGACATGAAGCTCAAGGCGGATTCGGTACAGATCCTCCACGGCGGCATGAGCGACGTGGAGCAGCAGAGCATCGTGGAAGAATTCGGCAAACCCGAATCGAAACTGCGCGTGCTGCTCTGTTCCGATGTGGCCTCGGAAGGTATCAACCTGCACTACCTGTCTCACCGCCTGGTCCACTTCGATCTGCCCTGGTCCCTCATGGTGTTCCAGCAGCGTAACGGCCGGGTAGACCGCTATGGTCAGGAGCAGACCCCGATCATCACCTACCTGATCAACCAGAGCGACAATCCCACCGTCAAAGGGGATCTGCGTATTCTGGAAATCCTCAAGGAAAAGGACGAACAGGCCTACAAGAACATCGGCGACCCGGCTACCTTCATGAAGGTCCACGACAGTGAGCAGGAAGAAAGGCTCACCGAAGAGGCCATGGCCGAAGGCATGAACGCGGACGACTTCGATCAGCACTACCAGCCGGAAGACAGCAACGAAGGGGATGATCTACTGTCCCTGTTCCTCAATCCGGAAGCCAGCCAGCCGAAAACCCCGGAGCAGGCAGAACAGCACACCGTCGAAGACTTCAGCCTCTTCCCCAACGATTACGAATTCGCCCGTCAGGCCCTGGAAGCCATCAACCGCGAGCGCAACCAGGTCAGCGTCAGCGTCAACAACGAACGCCAGACCCTCACCCTCACGCCCCCGGATGATCTCGACTACCGTTTCCGCTTCCTGCCCCCGGAAATCAGCCCGGACAACGGCACCCTGGTGCTCACCGCCGACAAGCCCCGTTTCGAGCAGGAAATCCGCCGCAGCCGCCAGGACGAAAATGCCTGGCCCAAGCTTCACTACCTGTGGCCCCAGCACCCGGCCATCCAGTGGCTGCAGGACAAACTGCTCGCCCAGGTGGCGCGCCACAGCGCCCCGGTGCTGGCCCTGCCCGATACCGAAGCGGTCAAACAGCAGCTCCAGCCGGAGGAAAGCGTCTTCCTGGTCAGCGGACTGATCCCCAACCGCAAGGCCCACCCTGTCATCTGGGAATGGTTCGCCATTCGTTGCCAGGGGGGCGCAGTCACAGAAGTGCTGCCCGCCCGTGACTGGCTGCAGGCCCTGCAACTGGACAGCAAACTGCCCAACCGCGCCCAGCCGGTAAGCCTCGATGCACTGGAGTCCCTGCGTCAGCCGGTCATTCAGGCCGCCCGCAGCGAAATGCAACAACGCCAGCAGGCCTTTACCGACCACACCCAGCCGCAGCTGGATGAAAAGCTGGCCGAACTGGCTGCCCTCAAGGATCGCCAGCTCACCCAGCTGGAGCTGCAACTGCAGGGCTCGCAGCAGGCAGAGCACTTCAAGGCCGCCAGAAGGGAAGAGCGCACCAGCCGCATTGATCGCATCTTCAACGATTACCAGACCTGGGTCAGCGACACCCTCACCATCGAGCCGGTGCCCTACATCCAGATCATTGCCGCCTTTACCCGCGCCCACGGCTAACGAACAGGTTAAACAGGACAACGCCCCATGGCAGTACAAGACAGCGCCGCCACCTTTATCGGCCTCACCAACGACAACGAATTCTTCAGTGCCCACTACCTGGCCGAAGTGTTCCAGGGTGACTTTGCCGATACCATCAAGGCCTGGGACAGCGAAGAAGACGCCGCCCGCCAGGCCCAGCGGGAAAAAGCCGAAGCCGCAGGCAAAACCATCAACGAGGCCGCCGGCGGCTTTGCCTTCAGCAGCCCCCACCGGTCCCTGCGCAACCTGAACCAGGATTACTTTGCCCTGCGCCACAAGCTCAAGAGTGAGCGCACCGTCGAACAGCGCATCGCCCTGCAGCGGGAATTCTTTGAATCCTTGCTCACCGTACTCGGCATCCCCTACCAGCCGGAAAACCGCACCATTGCCGCCAACACGGAACTCCCCGTGCTGGCCGCCCTGGGCGATCAGCTCTGGGTGCTCGGTGCCCTGGATCAACACAACGAAGGCGAAGACCCGCTCTCCCTTACCCTGCACAAAAGCCAGTTCGTCGGCGCCGGCCCCCATCACGACAAACTCAAGGGCAGCGACTGGTACAGCATCCTCAACGAGGCCGTCTTCCGCCAGAATCCGCACCACGAAAACCCGCCCCGCTGGGTACTGCTCATCAGCGACCGTCAGGGCATCCTCATCGACCGCTACAAATGGTCCCAGAACCGCATGCTGCGCTTCGACTGGGAAGAAATCCTCGGCCGCCGCGACGACAAGACCATCAAGGCCACCGCCGTGCTGCTGCACCGCGACAGCCTGGCCCCCCGCGAAGGTCAGAGCCGCCTGGACAGCCTAGACGAAAACAGCCACAAGCACGCCTTCGCCGTCTCCGACGATCTGAAGTACGCCCTGCGCCAGGCCATCGAACTGCTCGGCAACGAAGCCGCCAGCCAGCTCATCGAACAGGCCCGCGACCGCAAGGAAGGCATCTACACCGGCAGCAACGCCCTCGATGCCGGCCAGCTGTCCCGGGAATGCCTGCGCTACATGTACCGCATCCTGTTCCTGTTCTACATCGAAGCCCGCCCGGAGCTGGGCTACCTGCCCGACGACGACACCTGGCGTCAGGGCTACAGCCTCGACAGCCTGCGCGACCTGGAAATGGTGCGCCTCACCAGCGAAGACAGCCAGCAGGGCCGCTACTTCCACGACAGCCTGCAACGCATGTTTGGCCTCATCTACAACGGCCACCAGATCAGCCGCCAGGCCGACCAGTACCACGAAAGCAGCGGCAACGCCTTCACCCTGCAGGGCCTGGACAGCCACCTGTTCGACCCGGCCAAAACGCCCCTGCTCAACAAGGTAGTGTTCAGCAACGACACCCTGCAAAAAGTGGTGCGCTCCATGTCGCTCACCCGCCCGCAGAAGGGAAAGAAAAGACGTGGCCGTGTCAGCTACACCCAGCTCGGCATCAACCAGCTCGGCGCCGTCTACGAAGCCCTGCTCAGCTATCGCGGCTTCTTCGCCACCGAAGACCTCTACGAAGTCGCTCCCAAGGGCAACAACATCAACCCGGACGAACTGGACACCGGCTACTTCGTCACCCGCGAACAACTGGACGAATTCGACGACCAGGAGAGGGTCTACGACAGGGACAGCGAAGGCCGCAAAAGCCTGCGCCTGCACCCCAAGGGCAAGTTCATCTACCGCATGGCCGGGCGCGACCGGGAAAAGTCCGCCAGTTACTACACCCCGGAAGTGCTCACCAAGAGCCTGGTGAAATACACCCTCAAGGAACGGCTGACAGACGACGTCACCGCTGACGACATCCTCAACCTCACCGTCTGCGAGCCGGCCATGGGCAGCGCCGCTTTCTTGAACGAAGCCGTCAACCAGCTCAGTGAAGCCTACCTTACCCGCAAACAGCAGGAGCTCGGCCAGCGCATCCCCCACGAGGATTACCAGCAGGAACTCCAGCGGGTAAAAATGCACATCGCCGACCACAACGTCTACGGTGTCGATCTCAACCCCATCGCCGTGGAGCTGGCCGAAGTCTCCCTCTGGCTCAATGCCCTCAGCGGCGGCCACACCGTGCCCTGGTTCGGCTACCAGCTGTTCACCGGCAACAGCCTCATCGGTGCCCGTCGCGAGGTCTACCCCACCATCGCCCTCAAGAAACAACCCAAAGAAGGCCTCTGGTACAACAACGCCCCAAGACGCCTCCCCCCGGAATCCCTTAATTCAGATGCTGCTGTAGGAGCTTGCTTGCAAGCGAACCCCGGCAATGCCGAAGGCGAGCCGAATAAACAAGACACCGGCCCAAGAAAAGAAAACGAAATCTACCACTTCCTCCTCCCCGACCCCGGCATGGTCGGCTACAACGACAAGGTCGCCAAACAACTGCGCCCGGACGCCTTCAAAACAATCAAAGCCTGGAAAAAGGACTTCTGCGCCCCCCTGGACGACAGCGAAATCCGCACCCTCCAGGGCCTCAGCGCGGCCGTAGACCGCCTCTGGCGCGAGCACACCCAGATGCTCACCCAGGACAGAAAACGCACCGAAGACAGTTACCCCCTCTGGGGCCAGGAACAGGTGCAGGCACACCACACCAGCACCCGCGAAAAAGACGACATCCGCACCACCGGCATCTTCAACACCCATGCCCGCATCGCGTCCCCCTATCGCCGTCTCAAGCTGGCCATGGATTACTGGTGCGCCCTCTGGTTCTGGCCCCTGGACAAGGTGGATGCACTGCCCGACCGCCAGAAATGGCTGTTCGACCTCAACACCATCCTCAACAGCGCCGGCACCTTCCAGTTCGCTGCCGAACAGGAAAGCCTGCTACCAGAGGGAGAAGACAATGCTGCCCCATCACAGCAGGAGGCGGGGCTGTTTGAAAAACCGGTAGAAGACCTTTTCGCATCGGAAGCCCCCCAGCAAACCCTGCGCGAAGAAACCCGCGCCGCCCAGGCCGTCAGCACCCCCCGGGGCGAACTCAACCTGGAAAAGCTGTTCAAAAATCCGGTCTTCACCACCCTGAAAATGGCTAACCAGCTGGGCGAACACTACCGCTTCTTCCACTGGGAGTTGGCCTTTGCGGACTTGTTTGCCACCCGCGGCGGCTTCGACATCACCCTGGGGAACCCGCCCTGGCGTAAGGTGGAATGGCAGGAAGGGGGCGTACTGGGTGATTACAACCCGGCGTTTGTGCTGCACAAGCTCAGTGCCAAGCAGTTGACCGATGAGCGAGAGGAAGCCTTTGAGCGCAGCCCCGAGCTGGAACTGGCCTGGTTTGCGGAGCTGGCGGAAGCGGAGGGCTCACAGGCATTTTTGAATGCCATGCAGAACTACCAGCAGCTCAAGGGTGTGCAGACCAATCTGTACAAATGCTTCTTGCCCCGGGCCTGGGCCAATGTCAACGAACAGGGTGTGAGTGGCTTCCTCCATCCGGAAGGCATTTACGACGATCCCAAGGGTGGGGAATTCCGGCGGGAGGTATATCGACGGTTGCGGGCACACTTCCAGTATGCAAATGAAGTTAAGCTGTTTGCCGAAGTGGATAACCACACACGCTATAGCCAGAACATTTATGGGCCGGTCGGAGAGGCTAAGTTCTTCAACATATCTAATCTGTTCGTGCCTCAGACGGTCGACTATTCATTCAGTCATGACGGGCAAGGGCCGGTCCCAGGCATCAAGGAAGAAGTCGAACTGCCGGACGGTCGGGTTAAAGTGAAATGGGGATTCGATGGCCACCGCGACCGTATTATCGAAGTTGGCCAGCACGAATTGGCACTGTTCGGCCAGCTCTACGACGAAGCGGGCACCGATGCGCTGGAAGCCCGCTTGCCGGCCCTACATGCCCGGCAGCTTACTAATGTACTGCGAAAATTCGCCGCCCAACCTCGACGGCTGGGGGATCTGAAAGGGCAGTATCTGTCACTGGAAATGTGGCACGAAACCAATGCCCAGAAGGACGACACCATCAAGCGGGAAACCCAGTTCCCGGAAACCCCGGAACAATGGATACTCTCCGGCCCCCATTTCTTCGTCGGCAGTCCGTTCTTCAAGAACCCCCGGCCTGGCTGTAAAAGCAACAAGGACTACGACAAGCTTGATTTAGAAACCCTGCCGGACGACTACCTGCCACGCACCAACTACGTCCCCGCCTGCGACCCCGTCACCTACCGCGACCGCACCCCGCGCGTGCCCTGGGTAGAAGAGGGTGAGCACCGGGAGCGATTGGTGACGGATTATTATCGGTTTGTCACCAAGTTTCAAATTGGTCAAGGCTCCGAGAGATCACTCCTGACGGCAATTTCTCAGGAGAAGGTTGCACATATCAATACGGTCGTCTCGGTTGTTTTTAAGAATGACAGTGATCTGCTTTCGATTCAGGCATGTTGCTCCAGTATGGTTTACGACTTCTTCGCAAAAACCTCTGGAATGCCGACCTTTTTGAGCCTGCGTCGTGCGCTATCATTTCCGGAATCAGTTTCGGAAGAGCTGGTTTTGCGCACCCTTTGCTTGTCTTCATTAACTACTGGTTATGCCGACCTCTGGCAATCCAACTGGCAAGACACCTTTCGCCAACAACGCTGGGCCACTCGCGAACCCATCGCCGCCCTGCCGCAAGACTTCTTCGCCAACCTCACCCCGGAATGGCAAAGAAACAACGCGCTGCGCACCGACTACGCCCGCCGTCAGGCACTGGTGGAGATCGACGTCCTGGTCGCCCAGGCCTTGGGCCTCACCCTGGAAGAACTGCTCACCATCTACCGGGTGCAGTTCCCGGTCATGCGCCAGTACGAAGCCGAAACCTTCTACGACCAGACCGGCCGCGTCGTCTTCACCCCAAGCAAGGGCCTGGTCGGCGTCGGCCTGCCCCGCAAGGCCAGCAACAAGGAACTCAAGGAAGGCACCCACTACGCCATCCACACCCCCGACCGCACCGAAACCGGCATCGCCCTGGGCTGGGAAGACATCCAGCACCTCACCGAAGGCACCGTCAGCAAAACCTACATGGATGACACCCTCCCCGGCGGCCCCACCGAACGCACCATCCAATACCACGCCCCCTTCTTCAAACCGGATCGGGAAGAGGATTACCGGGTGGCCTGGGGAATTTTTGAGGCAGCTTCTGGTGGCTGATGAATTATGGCGTGCCGGAAAAAACTGAAGCATCTGGCAGCTTTTTGACATTAATTAAGGAAATGAATGGCATGGGATGGCTGGACATACTCGGAGCACTTTTTGGGGAGTCAAGGGATTCCTCGACAACGCCAGTTAATGCGGGAAGTGGGCGTTCTCGTTCTCGATCTTCTTCTTCGCGAGGCGCGAAAGCTGGAAAAGTATATAAAGGAAAAGTGGCATTTGTAGGCGCCAAGTTCGCAAAACTTGAGGCTTCAGAGGTCGAAGCCATTGTGTTTCTGTCTGAAATGGCCGATCACTATATTGAAGACCCAGCGTCAATTCTGACAGAAGGTCAGGAATTAGAGTTTGTTTTATTGCGCGAGGACCATAAGGGCTGGAAAGCAAGTATACGAGCTGTAGCTGAAGCGAAGGCGCGTAAAGCGCTTGAAAAAATTGAAGAAGGGCAGGTTTTAAACGCCAAAGTAAAAGAGCTTCATAACCGTGGTGTTATCCTGGAAGCTAAAAAGTTTTCAATATGGGTTCCACTTTCAGAAATATCATGGCAATGGATCGACCATCCCGGGGATGAGGTGTCACTTGGGCAAATGGTTGAGGTAAAGATTTTACGCATTGAATGCCAAGGCGATTGGTTGAAGGATCACCGGGCACGCAATGCGCGAGCTGTGGCAAGCATCAGGGAATGTTCTCCAAGGCCTGAATCAGAAATAATCCCGGTTGCCTTTAGTGTAATGCCATTCATGCTTTGGGCGGCTGTTCGTGCACCAATAAACTGTGATCCAGTTTCGCTATATGTTCTGGAAGAACTTGTGAATGGACAATCGCTTGATGATGTTGTTCAGATTACAGGTCTTACTGAGTCGGCAATTGACGGGATTAAGGAGTGTTTGTCTACAGAGGGGCTGCTGCGTTCAGGTGAAGTCTCTAATTCGGGGCATGATCTCGTGGCGGCTATTGATTTGGCGCGTGAACTGCAGGAGGAGCCAGTTAAAGGACGATTCGCTAGTGCTGCGCCTTTGGAAAAAAGGCTTTTGGCTGTTGACAAAGGAGAAGGAAGGCGCAAATACCCAAGTGGCTGGGCCAGGCCTCCATTTGATCGACGAAGGGAGACTGTGTTTTCCAGGGCTGCGGACGATGAGCTACCTGAGGTAATGGTTGAGCGGTTGGTACCCGAGGAGCTACAGCCTCTGATCAGGAAGCTCAAGGAAAACAAAAGGATCAGTGTTTTCTTGCGGAAAGATGGAAAGAGGTCGTGGGAGCCTGTTTATATCGATGTGTCAAAAGATTGGTTCTTTGAGGGGTTGTGGCGACTATTCGACGTAGCCTTCGGAGCTCCTTATCGTCCTGCGCCAATGAGAGATTGCTGCTCTACATTCCTGATGATTCAGTGTGTTTATCGTGGTGAAAGTGATGCTACTCAAGAGAAGGTGTTGTATGAGCCAAATACGCGCACCTTATGGAAACTTAAATCTGATAGTTATGGTGGAAAGAAAAACAGGCTAAGAGTGCATAAGGTTAGTGGTAGAAAATTCCCGGAGACCTTGAATGTTGCGAAAGAAATGGGATCCAGTGATTCCATTGATTGTATCGTCCAGTTAGAGCCAGAATCCTGGTGCGTTGTCAGGGGAAATTAAAGCGTGGCTTATAGAGTTCCAACAAAAGCAATAACCTTTATGGTTCACACAGCGAACCTGGCTGGAAAATATGGACTAAAAAAAGCTGCAACAAAAGCTGCTGTGAAAGTGAATCCTGCCTTTATGGTGATAGAGGCAGCTATATCGGTTGCGGATGCTGTTAATTCATATCTTAAACTCAAGAATGCGCGTGCTCGTCGCGACGGGCTTCGGGGTTTTATTCCTTTGGAAAGCGAGAGGTTGCGGCTCGAGCGTGAAGAGTTGCTTGAGCAGATATCTCTCGCTCAAGAGCAGATTGGCGACAAAGTAGAAATTCAGAAAAGACTTGCGTTGTTGGCATTGGCTTGTGGGAAAGTAGTGCGGTCTTCATGGGATGAGTTGTACGCCATTAGGAAGGCAGATTTGCCAGATTTTCAGCAGTTCGACGATAAGCTGGCAGATCTGGAAAATGTTTGGGTAGATTTTAAGCGTGCTCTGTACAACTTTTATCAATCATGACTTTTGATAATGAGGGATTTATGACTGTTGATGGGAAAAATATAAAATTGCCAAAGGGTATTAAGATGCCTTCATCCGTCTCTTCAGGTGGTGAGATTTCTTCGACTGTTCAAGCGGAGACGATAAAAACGAGACGAGCGGAAATCGATGCTGGCGCCAGGGTCGAATCCGCAAAACTGGCAGTGGCCCAGGAGGCCATAAAAATGGTTTCGACCTTTCTGGAAACAGCACAGTCATTTAATAAATATAAGTCTACCGTTGCAGAGTGGCAGGGTCGAATTACACAGGGTGAGTTGGCTGTCGAAAAAGCCAGGATTGAGCTTGCCATTTCCACTGATCAAGGTGATGTGAAGAGGGAGGAGCTGGCTCTTGATAGAGCTGTTGTTTCCAAGTTGCTTGAGCTGTTTGATGAAATTTTTTCTGAGATAAAGTCTGGGGATTCGGGCTTGGCGGAGAAGGCTGAAACCAGAAAATTCCTGCTCGAACTGTCAGATAGAATGGTTCTTCTAAGAAAGAAATAGGGGGGCGTGTGATTGTTACTTTAGCCGTTATTGCAGGTATTAGCCTTACGGCAACCGCGATAAGTTGGTGGAATGGGCGGCGTACGGCTGAGGTCGAAGCTGAAATCGAGCGTCTTGAGAATGAGCTTGAGTCTATTTATGCAGCTGATGCGAAAGAGCGCAGGGCTCTAATTGTCAGGTATCTTGAGTCTCTCGATTCGCTGATCAGCCTGGAGCTAGCGTCGCGCGACGCAATCGCTACCGAGCTGACAACCAGTCACGCCAAAGCAAAGAAAATATTAAAGTCACGGTTTGGATCAAAGGAGAAGGATTCATTTCTGCAGCTTGTCCTTGAGCTGGAGCTCGCTTTAAGTCGAATTAATGCTGAGAGATCCTACCTTCAATATTTGCAAAGATCTGTTGAAGCGGGAAAGACTGGGGACATGAAAGATTTGCCAACGCCTGCCTCTCTTGCTTTACCAATAGATTATCCGAAGGAAGGAGGGCTTGTTCATTTTGATACAAAGCCGCCGGCGTTGTTATACGGATACAAGATTGAGGTGCAAGATTGGTCTGAAGAACTTGGCGGCCGATCCTTTCTACATTGTGTGGACCACAATAGAATGAGAGCGAAGCTCTCAGTGTCACGCGCGGCTTTGCTTGAGGCGGATCTCACTGAGGGTGGAGGTGTGATGCTGGCAAAAGTCAGTGCAAGACGACACGATGGTGTTCATCTGGAGTACTTGGGAAATCATCTTGTTTTGCCATATGAGTCGCGCGATTTGGCTTCGTATACTCCGGAAACCATTGTGGAAGTATATCCCGAGCTATGGACGATTGAGGAAATATCGAGGTCTGGACCTGATAATCCCCTTTCTGTACGTACTAACCCGCGTATTGAAGGGAGTAACGGAATTTGGTCACCAATATTGTTGTCAGTAGAAGAAGATA
Source organism: Alcanivorax sp. MD8A (assembly GCF_002888555.1). Lineage (NCBI taxonomy): Bacteria > Pseudomonadati > Pseudomonadota > Gammaproteobacteria > Oceanospirillales > Alcanivoracaceae > Alcanivorax > Alcanivorax sp. MD8A. The sequence continues at coordinate 171,820 of NZ_AQOQ01000002.1, forward strand.
AACTTCCCTCGCTTATAAAGGCATATGAGACTATTGGAAACGCTTCTGGTCAGGCTGGGTGGAGATTACATCTTACAGATAATCGTATTTGCTTCACATTATCTGAAGTTACTCTGGTTACGATCCCGGATCACGAGTCTAGCTCATTTATTCTTGATGAGGTGCGGTTCGGTTCAATTAATCCTGAGGTGTCTTTACGGTTTGATGCTGAATTTTTTGCCTATATTCCTGGATCGGACGATCAGCCAACCAACAACGACAAATCTTTGTTTGTTCCCTTTTTGCGTGCCATACATTCGGAGATTGGTAGTCAGAAGAACATGTTGATACAGCGCAAAACTGCGCTTCGGCTCAGAAATCTGTCGCTGATTTATCAGGATCAGGAAGATTTCCTACAATCGGATACTTCTGTTGACTTCGTGAAATTATGGATTGAGCACGGCGGACGTAAAGTTGCCGGGTTGCTTTCTGTTAGTGAAATCCCAGACTGGGTCGATCAGTTGGCGTCTGCGCGTTATGGAGGACGAGCCAGAGCAGTTGGAAATTCTGTTATTTGGGACCTGCGGAAATTTGAATGGATAGATCGCGAGCTGGGCACTTGTCGGATTGAGGTGGATGTATCGGAAGAGGCCACGATAAAGGATATAAATCCCTCAGGCATCACTCGGATTGAACTTTCCGGCGAGGGGTCTCAGCAGCAGACCCTTTCCCGGTCACTAGAATCCGCTATTTTGGGTAAATATACATCAGGTGCTGTTCATTCAACCCTGATGGGCCTGGCTGGTGAGCCGGTCGAGAATGTCAACCTCGGGCGTGACCAGGTTGAAGCAGTTCTGCTTTCTGATGAGCCTGTGGTGGCAGTATGGGGGCCGCCAGGTACAGGTAAAACAACATTGCTAGTCAGCTGGCTGGCTACACTCTTTCCACAAGATCGTAAAGAAACATGGCCCAGCATTCTTGTCACAGCACCGACGCATGTCGCTGTAACCAAGTTGGTCTCTGATCTTCTCGAAAAGCTTCCTTTCCTGGCTGAAGAAGTGGTCAGGTATGGTGCTTCAGATAGGGTTCTTGGAACATCACTCGAAGGAGTCTGGCATGAAAATCTCGTGTCAAGTCTGTATGAGGATAGAGAGCTGCCTGAAGAGTTGATGTCCTCAGCACAAAGATGGAAGTCGTTACTTCAGACCCGTAAGGGCAGAGAGGCCGCGACCAAGTGGTTAATTGGATCCCGTCGCATCCACGCTGTGACCTGTGTCGGAATGGCGCGCAAAGATTATGGGCTTTCGTCTCGCTCCTTCGATATTGCTATTGTCGATGAGGCCGGGAAGGCCTTTGGGGCTGAGTTATTGATTCCAGCATCTGTTGCTCGTCGGGTAATTATGGTGGGGGATCATAACCAGCTTCCTCCAACCGTTACCTCTGAAATGCTGAATGAAGATGTTGGCTATAGATTACCATTGAATGAGGTTGAGACGTTGTTGCGGGAAAATATGTTCAAAACAATATTTGATCAACTTCCTTCCTCTTCAAAGGGAATGCTTACTCGTCAGTATAGAATGCATAAAGACATTGGAGATATTGTCAGTGCTTTGTTCTATGAGGGCCGCCTTGAGTCGGCGCGATCTGGCGGGAATTGGGATGCCACTTCCAAGCGAGTTGTATTTGTCGATTTCAGCAAGGTCAAGAGCTATAAGCATCGCAGGAGTGCTGGTTCTTCATCGATTGAAAATGCTACGGAGCGAGCGGCATTGCGATCACTTCTCAAGCGTATGTCGGTTTCGTCAGCTAACAAATCTGGCATTTTGGTGGTGTGTCCTTACGAATCTCAACGGAGTCTCGTTTCGGAGGAGATCGCAGCCGCAGGTTATAACCTGAATATTAGCGTTTCTACTGTGGATGCGGTTCAAGGTGGTGAAGCAGATATTGTACTGCTGCTAATGACAAGAAGTGGCGGACGAACCGAATTCCTGCTGGATAAACACCGGCTGAATGTCGCTCTTTCCAGGGCCAGAGAGTCAGTGTTGATTCTTGGGCATGCAGGTTGTTTATGCAAAACAAATGAGAGTCCAATGTCCAGGCTCTTATCGCTTGGTATGCATCACGGAACCTTGGAAGTTGTTGAGCTTAGTGAAAAAGCGAACTTCCGGAGAGATTTGTCAGATAAATTGGTGAGTTTGTCATGATGTCATATCTGATCTTCCGTGAAGTCAAGTCTGATATTAACTGGGTAGGGGATGCCATAAGGGATTAGATTGGAAGCGGTATGGGATAAGTTTTTCAAAAATCTAGTCTGAATGTATATCAAAATTTGGGTCTCTGGTTTGCTGGTGCTAGTGATTTATCTTGTTCTATGAGGGTGGGGCTTCATGTTTTCTTCTCCAATTGAGTTTGCCATTACGTCCATCGGGGCAGGGTTGCTTACCGAAATTTTCATCGCTGTATTGGTTGTTGTTTTTGGTATGGCCGTCGTGTGGAAGCGGGGTAACCAGCATCACGGGTTTACCCAGTATGCGCCCACGCTAATGACCACGCTGGGCATTCTGGGCACCTTCACCGGTATTGTGGCCGGGTTGCTGGACTTCGATGTGAAAAACATCGATGGCAGCATCGAGTCGCTCCTTGCCGGGATGAAGACCGCCTTCCTGACTAGCCTGGTGGGTATGCTGCTGGCACTGATTTACAAGGTGCTGATTACCATTGGCTGGCTGAGCGTGAAGGATGATTCGGTCATCGATGAAGACAGTATCGGTATCGCCGAGTTGTATGGCGTCATGAAAGATCAGCGTGACGGTATTGTGTCCCTGAAAGAAGCCATTGGTAGTGGTGACGAGTCATCGCTCACGGGGCAAATGAAGCTTCTCCGCTCTGACACCAACGACAACTTCAAGCAGCACCAGAAATCCTTTGAGGAATTCGAGTCCCGATTGTGGATCAAGCTGCAGGACTTCGCCGACATGCTCTCCAAGTCGGCTACGGAGCAAGTGATTGAGGCCCTGAAACAGGTCATTGTGGATTTCAACAATAACCTGACCGAGCAGTTTGGTGAGAACTTCAAGCAGCTCAATGAGGCCGTTTTCAAGCTGGTGGAGTGGCAGGAGAAGTACAAGGAGCAGATCGCCCAGATGGTGGAGCAGTATGCCCAGGGTGTGACTGCCATTGGGCAGACCGAAGCGTCCGTGAATGCCATCGCCAGCGATACCCAGAAAATCCCGGAATCCCTCGCGGTACTGCGCAATGTGCTTGAGGTAAACCAGCACCAGATTGAGGAGCTGGACCGCCATCTGGAATCCTTCGCCCAGATGCGGGACAAGGCCGTGGAAGCGGTGCCCCAGATTCAGGAGCAAATCGACGCCACCCTCAAGGGGGTGACGGAGGCGTCCACGCAGATTTCCAGTGGCTTGCAGGAAGCCGGTGAGAAGCTGCAGTCAGCCATCGTGCAGGGAGCCCAGGAGTTTGTTGATAACAGTGCCCGCGTCAATCAGTCACTGCAGGGAAGTTCTGATGTGATCGCCAAGAACAGTGAAGAGGTGAAGCAGCAGTTCTCTGATCTGGTCACCGAGCTGAACAGCAACTTCCGAAACCTGATGGCGGAAATCACCACCCAGAATGGCGAGCTCGGCAAGCAGTTCAAGGAGGCAGGGAAGAAACTGACCAGTGAACTGGGTAACGCCCAGCGGGAGTTCCAGGCCAATCTGGAACGCATGGCAGAAAAACAGAGCGATGAGGCGCAACGGGTGTTCACCAGTTTGCGCAAGTCCGTTGAAGACGCACTTTCAGATACAAAGGACGCACTTACCAAGCAGGTCGGTGTCCTTGACTCTCAACTTGAAAGTGAACTTAGCCGAGTCATGTCTGAGATGGGTAGAGCATTGGCTTCAATATCCGGCCAGTTCACCACTGATTATGAAAAGCTGGTTCGCGCCATGCGTGCAGTAACCAATACCTGAGGTGGTGAACCATGTCTGACTTGTTCAATACCCGGGCAGCGGAACAGGAAGAACACCATTGGCTATCCGTATCGGATTTGATGGCGGGGCTGATGGTGGTGTTCCTGTTTATTGCCATTGCCCTGATGCGAAACACCCTGGAAGAGCAGCGCAAGGTGAAGGAAATTGCGGTGGCCTATCAGGAGACTCAGGTGGCCATCTATGATGCCCTCATTGGCGAGTTTGAGAAGGATCTGGAGACCTGGAATGCTCATATTGACCGGGATACGCTCACCTTTACCTTCAATTCGCCAGATATCCTGTTCGAGCAAGGCAAGGAAGCCATCAACTGGCGCTACCGAAAGCTGCTCTCGGATTTTTTCCCTCGTTACATCACCGTGCTGGACAGGTTCAACAAGGAAATTGATGAAGTCCGCATTGAAGGCCATACCAGCAGTGTCTGGAATCGCCACGTCAGTGCCTCGGATGCCTACTTCCTGAACATGCAGCTCTCCCAGGGACGAACCCGTAATGTGCTGGAATATGTGTACGGCCTGGACGAAGTGGCGCCCTATCAGAAGTGGCTGAAGGCTCATGTGGCAGCGGTCGGTTTCTCTTCCTCTCGCCCGATTGTGAACGATCAAGGCAATGAGGATGGCCGTTCCAGCCGACGGGTGACCTTTCGGGTAATTACCAACGCGGAAATCAAGATCAAGCAGATCCTGGAAACCGTGCAATGAAGATCCGCACGGACTTTGGGCTTCTCTGGCAGTCGGTGAAGCAGATGGGGGCCGAGGAGCGGGATTTTTCGTTCGAGGTCTCCTCGAGAGAAGAGATGGATATTGATATTGAGCTGGAGCGTGGTGTTGAGATCGCTCTGGACGATCTCGAATCCACCGGGGGCTTGCTTTCGTATAAGGGAAGGCAGGTTCTTCTGTATATTCCCGATCATGGCAGCTGGGTGCAGTCTGTCATCGATGGTAAAAATCAGGGAAATCGATTTCACGTTGGGGATTGCACAAAACTCGATGAAATGCGCCAAAAGGGAAAGTTTGACCGTTATACGGTAACGACTGATCTGAGCGGTGTGTTCAGGATTTCCGGCCAGAGTAATGTCTCATCCCACATTGAGCATGATGCAGAGCTGAAAGTCTGCAAGCTTTGTCTGAGGATGCTGAATTACCGGGGATATGATACCGGCCCATTGGCCAAGAAAGTTATCTTTGAAGAATTCTCCATATCCGATTTCTTTGCCACCTATAGCACACAATTTCGTTTTCTCCCCAAGCAGTTGCTTGATCGTCGATCCGGGTACTCAGATGAATGGGCTGAAATATCGAGAAGGTACCGGGAATCAAGGAGCTGGATTTGTGAGTGTTGCGGTATTGATCTGGCTGGGAATAAGAATCTTCTCCACTGCCATCATGTCAGTGGCAACAAGAGAGATAACCGCGACGACAATTTAATGGCTTTATGTGCGGACTGTCACAGCAAGCAGCCTGACCATGAAAAAATGTATGTCAGGAAGTCTGAGATGACTGAGATACAGCGGCTACGAAGACGTCAGGGGATTTTGGATGTTTTGCCAGGTTGGGATGCTGTGCTTGAGTATATCGACTCTGCCTACGAAGGCGTCGCAAGGAAGATCATGAAGACCTCTCGGTCGCTTCCTGCCGTTGGTGAAGATATTGAAAATAGCAAGGGTGAAATCGTGTTAACCCCTGAGCTTTCCTGGCCTGCCCAACGGTTTGCCATCGTCGACAACGAAGAGCAACTCGATACGCTCACTCAGGTTGGTTGGCGAGCAATGACAATGGAGCAGGTGCTGAAAAGTTGAGGGCAAAGGACCTATTTTCAATTAATGAGTTATGTGAATGCTCCTTGCCAGGCTACAACGGATACTAACAAGGATAAAATATGATTCCCGGCTTGTTGGCCAGTGAAGTCGCTGCGGCGCTGAAAGAATTCATCGTTACCGGTTACGAGACCGAGACAGCCCCGTTCAACGGGGAGTTTCGGCGGCTGGTGGAAGAGCAGCAGGGTGGCGAAGCCTTTATCAAGGGGCCCTATGTGCAGGTGGGCTTGCCGTTCCTCTCTGGAACCAGTGGCAGGGATTTCTTCACTGGTTTCAATACGGATTTTCCTCCTTATGCGCATCAGGAGCAGGCCTGGAAGCGGCTGGCATCGGATCGTAAGGGCGGCAACACACTGGTGGCCACCGGCACTGGCTCAGGTAAGACCGAGTGTTTCCTGTACCCCATCCTAGATCACTGTCAGCGAGACGACGGCAAGGGCATCAAGGCCATTGTGATTTACCCGATGAACGCACTGGCCAGCGACCAGGCCAAGCGTTTTGCGGAGGTGATTCATGAGCAGGCGGCCTTGAAGGGCCTGCGGGTGGGGCTTTTTGTGGGGGGCGATGGCCAGGGCTCCAAGGCCATGAGCAAGGATCAGGTGATTACCGACAAGGAAACCCTGCGCACCAACCCGCCGGATGTTCTGCTTACCAACTACAAGATGCTCGACTACCTGCTGATGCGCCCCAAGGATCAGGCGTTGTGGGCGCACAATGGGCCTGACACCTTGCGCTATCTGGTGGTGGACGAGCTGCATACCTTTGATGGCGCCCAGGGCACAGACCTTTCACTTCTGATCCGGCGTCTGCGTGCCCGCCTTGGCATGGCACCTGACAAACTGTTGTGCGTGGGTACCTCGGCTACCCTGGGCGGGGAAGATAGTCTCAATGCCCTGCTGGGCTATGCCTCTGACATCTTCTCCAGCCGTTTCAATCGCGATGCGGTGGTGGCTGAGCAGCGCAAGTCGGATTCCGACTTTCTCGACAATATCGGCTTTCTGATTCTTAACCGTGAAATTGGGCCGGAAGCACTGATTGAGGCCCAGCAGCAAGGACTCGAACAATACCTGGGCAAGGCCTACGACCTGTATTTCAGCAAGGAGCCGGATGCCCCGCTGAAGGAGAAGGCGGGCCGGATTGCCCTTGGCAGGGAGCTGAAGCAGCATGGCCAGCTGGCCAATCTGTTGCGCCAGCTCAAGTCTGGCCCGACGCCCACCTTTTCTGATCTGGTACAACGGCTTGCAGGCCAGATTCCTCCCCAGTTCGCCAAACAACCCGAGCAGGCCCTGATTGCCCTGTTATCGCTGATGGCCCATGCCCGCGCGGAAACCGGCCAGCCCTTTGTGCAGTTGCGCTTGCAGCTCTGGTCCCGGGAGCTGCGCCGTATCGTTGGCGCTCTCAGAGAGCCTTCCCGTACGGAGATGGCTGATGGAGAGGGAGATGTATCGGCAACGGGTGCTCTGCCTTTATTGTCGTTCGGTGATGACCAGCCGCCGAAGGATCAGCAGCATATCCGGCTGCCGCTGGTGCAGTGTCGGGAGTGTCACGGCACGGCCTGGCTGACGCGGATGGAGGCCGGGCATCCTGCTGACCAGATGATCGAGACAGATCTTGGCAAGATCTACCCTTCATTCTTCAGTAACCACCATGAAACCAGCCTGCTGATGCCCTGGCAGGATGGTGCCGTTTCGCAGAGTGGTTTTCACCTTGAGCATTTCAAGGTGTGCCGGGAATGCGGCAAGACGGCAGCAATGGATTATGCCGGTGACTGCAAGAGCTGCCAGGCGGGCAATGATGCCCTGGTGCGGGTCAGCAAGCCTTACATGCTCAAGGAAACCCAACAGGCCAATGTAAAACGCATCATCCATGAGCGGCATTGCCCCTGGTGTTCGGCCCGCTCTTCTCTCGTGGTATTCGGGGCCCGGGCTGCCAGTCTGAGTGCGGTTGCCATTCACCAGTTATTCAGCAGCCGCGACAACGATGATCGCAAGCTGCTGACATTTAGCGACTCGGTACAGGATGCGACCCACCGGGCCGGTTTTTTTGCCGCCCGTACCTGGCACAACAATGTACGCATGGCCCTGTCGCAGCTGCTGCAGGATGAGCCGGGGGCATTGTCGCTGTTGTCTTTGCCCGAGCGGTTCGAGGCCTACTGGCTCGCGTACGAGGGCCGTAATGGCCGGTTGTCGATTGACAAATACCTGCGTGAATTCATGCCGCCGGAAAAACGCTTCTTCAAGGATTTTGAGCATTTCGAGCTGACCGGGGAAGTACGTAACCCGGCGCCGCTGCTCAAACTGATCCGTGAGCGGATGCTGTGGCAGTTGCTGGAAGATCTGGGCTGGCGTTCCCAGGTGGGGCGTTCGCTGAATCGCCTGGGGATTGCGGCCATTCAGTGGCCACAGGAGACGGTGGCCCAGGTGGCCAAAAGCTGGGCCGAGACTGTGGATAACACCCTTGGCTATCGTATCAGTGGTGAGACGGCGGGCAAGTTCATGCACGGCCTGGTTCAGCATCTGGTCTCCGTGGGGGCGTTTGGGATGGACTACCTGCGTCTGTACCGTGAGAAGGCGGGCAGGGCGTACATGCTGAATCTGCTTGGTTTCGTGCCCAACTACGGCCCGGGCTCCCCGCGGCCGAAGTTTCCTTCGCTTAAGAATGGCGAAGGCTATGAACTGCTGGCCCAGAACTCGGGGACTCAGACCTGGTATGAGCGCTGGCTGCATTGCCTGAATCCGGATTCCCTGGTGGATCGCAAGCAGTTGGAGCATGTGCTGGTTGCCGCCTTTGAGGCGCTTTGTCAGTCAGGCTTGCTGGTTGAGGAGCTGAATGAACGGTGTGCTCGGGTGTGGATGCTTAATCCCGAGAGTCTGTCGCTGACGACGGATGTTCATGGTGTGGAGTGTCCGGGGTATCGCCCAATGCATGTGCCTGCCGAACAGGTGCAAGCCTGGATCAACTTGCCAATGATCAGCGCGGCCAGCCCTTCGCTCGTCTATGAACACGGCGTTCCTGTAAGGGAGTCGCTCTATCGCAATTTGTATCGCCATGGAGAAATCCATCGCGTGATTGCCCATGAGCATACCGGGCTGTTGGCGCCCGGCGAGCGAGACCGGGTGGAAAAGAGTTTCATCAAGGGAGAAAAGCCCTGGGAATATAACCTGCTTTCCGCTACGCCAACCCTGGAGATGGGTATCGATATTGGTGATCTCTCCAGTGTGTTGTTGTGCTCGGTACCTCCGGCGCAGGCCAACTACCTGCAACGGGTTGGTCGGGGGGGGCGCCGTGACGGGAACTCTTTCGTGCTCACTGTGGCAAACGGGCGCCCCCATGACCTGGTGTTCTATGCCGACCCGGGACGAATGCTGGATACCCCTGTAGAACCACCTGCGGTGTTTCTCAAGGCGCGCCATGTGCTGCGCCGTCAACTGCTGGCTTATACCATGGACTGCTGGACGCACCAGTCGAAAGGCGACAACCAAGTACCCAAGACCATGCAGCCAGTGCTGGATGCGGTGGAGAAGACCCAGGAGGACCGTTTCCCCTATACCCTGCTGAACTATCTGAAGCACAACATGCAGGAGATCTGGGACGGCTTCAGTGCGCATGTGGCATCAGAGCTGGAAGGGGATGATCTGGAGCTGCTTCGTCAGTATCTGTTTGGTGGCCCTGAGCACAAGGATGATCACTTGCAGCTGTATGTGGTGGGTCGACTCAAGGTGGTGACAGATGAGCGCCAGCAAATGACCGCCACTATCAAGGAGCTGGACAAGCTGCTCGAAAAGCTCAAAAAACGTCCCCAGGATGACAGCACCCGGGCCGAGATTGCCGAGCTTGAGAGGGAGGCTGCGGGTTATCGCAGTATGCGTATCCGCCTTAATCGTCGGGAAACCCTGAATTTCCTCACCGATGAAGGCTTGTTGCCCAATTATGCCTTCCCTGAAGAGGGCACGACGCTACACTCCGTTATTTTTCGCTCAGAGAAGGGCGGCGCGGGTGAGGGGCTTCAACAGGAGTTCATCAAGCGGGAGTACGAGTACCAGCGCCCGGCCCAGGCGGCCTTGAGTGAGCTGGCACCGGAGTCCGTGTTCTATGCCGGCAACCGCAAGGTAAAGATCTCGCGGGTAGAAACCGCCAAGGGACGTAATATCCAGGACTGGCGGTTCTGCCCTCGCTGTCACTATTCCGCTCCAGCCGATGTGCCTGGCTCCGGTTTCCAGGACAAGAGTTGTCCTCGCTGTCATACCCACCAGTGGGGCGACGAGAGTGCCCGCACCAAGATGTTGAAGATGACCCAGGTGTATGCCTTTACCAATGCGAAGGATGCGCAGCTGGATGACAACTCGGATGATCGCGAGCCGGCCTTCTTCAACAAGCAGATGCTGATTGATTTCAAACCGGAGGATGTCCAGATCACCTGGGTGCTGGATGACGATGATCGTCCCTTTGGTTTCGAGTTTATTCGTTCAGCCAATTTCCTGGAGGTGAATTTCGGTCGCCGCCAGGGGGAGGAAATGCACTTTGATGTGGCAGGTCAGCAGCTGCAGCGGACCGGGTTCCCGGTGTGTCGTGAATGCGGGTCTGTGCAAAGCCAGAAGGCCGCGTCAGGCAAAGCGCAAGCGGAGCATCTCAAGAGCTGCAGTTTCTCCAAGGGGCCCAAGCCCCTGCCAGGCGGCAAGGAAGACTCCGGGATCGAGAACTGTCTTTACCTGTACAGGAACTTTTCCTCAGAGGGGCTGCGTATCCTGCTGCCCCGTCTATCTACCGGTGGAACCGAGGAGCAGGTGAACTCCTTTGTGGCTGCGCTGCAACTGGGGCTCAAGCGCAAATTCGGTGGCAAGGTCGATCATCTGCGGGTGGCACAACAGAGCGAGCCCATTGGCGAAACGGATGAGCGTCGCTATTTCGTGGTCCTGTACGACTCTGTTCCGGGGGGTACCGGCTATCTTCACGAATTGCTGAGCAATGTGGAGAACATGCAGTCGGTCTTCAAAATGGCCTATGAGGTGATGGCCGGCTGCGATTGCTATGACAACACCATGGATGGTTGTTACCGCTGCCTGCTTGAGTATCGCAATGCCTATGGGATGGAGAGCACCAGCAAGGCGCTGGCGCTGGAGATGCTCAAGGATATCGTCGAGGGGCAACATCAATGGGTTGAGGGTGAGCAATCCCTGAGTGCGCTGGCGGGTAACCCCTGGATGGACAGCGAGCTGGAAGCCCGTTTTCCGGAAGCGCTTGCCCGCTTCTCGGGGCAGTCATGTGTGGATAGCCAGAAGGTGCGCGTCAATCAGGATGTGGTGCATGGCAAGCATGGCTATCGGCTGACTATTGGAGAGAGGGCTTATGTAATTGAGCCTCAGGTCGATCTGGGAATGGCACAGGGCGTCCAGTTTTCCAGCAGGCCGGATTTCGTGCTGTGGCCTGCGGCCACGGGCTTGAAGCCGGTCGCCATTTTCCTCGACGGCTATCAATACCATGCCGGAAAGGTTCAGGAGGATTTGCTGAAGCGGCAAAGCCTGATGCATGCAGGCTTTGTAGTGTGGTCGCTCAACTGGTATGACGTGAATCAGGTGATGGGTGACAAGGCCTGTGATGTGCCGTTGCCGAGCGGGATGACTTCGCCTCAATGCAACCATGCTGCCATCACTGCCTTGGCCAAGGCAGCTAAAGAGGATCATCTTGGTGAACACCTGGGCAAGACCAGCTTTGAGTTGCTGATGGTTTTCCTGGCTCGACAGGATTCGCTATCCCTTGCGAAACAGGCCTTGCTGTTTGTGTTGCAGTGTCTGCCGTCAGGGTCGATAACCAATCCTGCGACCCGGGAGGAGATTACTGATCGTTTGCATGGTCTCCCGGCCTCCTACACAGACCGCAAACCCGACCCCATTGCGTTGGCTGGTGCCGTCTCAATCGAGGATGACAAGAGCGATGCCGTTTTGGCGTTGGACTTTGTCGCGGGGAAGGAATTGTTGACCCGGGTGGATCTGGATCAGGCGATGGTGAGTGTTTGTTACCATCGTGGGACATCCAGCGATGAACTGGCCCGCTATCAATGGCAGCGGCTATGGATGCTAGTGAACTGGATCCAGTTTTTACCTGTTACTTATACCTGGACACCGCAATCGAAGAGCGAGGGTTCCGCTGCGGGCCTGTTGTGGGCGGAGCCTGAGGATGCCCAAGCGGAAGACACATCTTCACCTGAATGGTATGAAGACCTGGAGGCGGAAGTGCTTGAGCAGCTTGATGGCGTTTCTGTGACTTGGCCGGAAGTGCCGCTGGTAGGGGACGATATCCTGAATGCCAACGGTGAGGTTATCGGTATTGCTGAGCTGATTTTTGAAGAAGCCAGGATTGCTCTGCTGCTTGATGACCAGGTTGCGTTGAAGCCAGAACTTGAGGCCGATGGTTGGTCTGTCTACACCGAAATCGATGCGTTGGTGGCTGCCATCAACAAGCAGGAACAGGGAGTTTGAGATGGCGATCGTTGCATTTTCCGATAAATATTTTAACAGCCTGTCCAAGTTGACCCCGAACGAGCAGAGCCAGGCCAACAAGGCTGTCATGCTTTTTCAGAATGATCCCTGGCATGGTGGTTTGCATTACGAAAAATTGACCGCATTCAGGGATGACAAGCTGCGTTCCATCAGGGTTAACCAGGATGTGCGTATTATCCTCGCCGCGGCAGAAAAGGAAGATCTCTACCTGATGCTGCATGTGGATCATCACGACGATGCCTACAACTGGGCATCCAAGCGAAAGGTGGAAATTAACCCAAATACCGGGACCCTGCAGGTCTACACGGCAGAGGAAAACGCAGCCAAACAAGCCGATGTCGCGAAAGGAATGCCGGATCGACCTGGCCTGTTTGATGCGATTCGGGACCGGCAACTGTTGCAGCTTGGTGTCCCTGAAGATGCGTTGCCATTGGTGCGGGAAATGAAGATAGAGGCGCATCTGGAATCGGCCAAGGTAAACGAGCAGCTTCCAGAAGATGCCTATGAGGGGCTTTTCCTGTTGATGGCAGGAGCCAGCTTTGAAGAGGCGTATAATGAAGTGGTTCCGGCGGCGCCAGAGACGGTGGATACCAGTGACTTTACGGCGGCATTGGCACGCCCGGAAACGCAGGCGCATTTTGCCGTCGCTGATAATGAAGAAGAACTAAAGACTGTATTGAATCAGTCCATTGAGAAATGGCGTGTCTTCCTTCATCCCGCCCAGCGGCGGCTGGTTGAGGGAAAGAAGAATGGTGCCGTGCGGGTGCTGGGCGGAGCGGGTACCGGTAAAACCGTGGTCGCCATGCATAGGGCTAAATGGCTGGCAGACCATGTGGCCTCTGCAGGCTCGAAGATCCTCTTCACCACCTTTACACGTAATCTGGCAACGGATATTCAGCAGAACCTGAACAAGATTTGCAGCCAGGATGAGCTGGAGCGGATCGAGGTCATGAACCTGGATGCCTGGGTGATGGGGTTCCTGAAGAAGCGCGGCTATGACTATGGGCTGCTGATGGACAGCCGGCAGGAAAGGCAGCTCTGGACCCAGGCTTATTCAGAAAAGCCAGCGGGTATCGATCTGAGTATGGCCTTCTTTCAGGAGGAATGGGCCAGGGTGATACAGCCACAATCCATATCCAGTGTGGATGAGTACAAGAAAGCGTCACGCCTGGGTCGGGGGACTCGATTGAATCGCAAGCAGCGGATCGAGATCTGGCCTGTTTTTGAGCGATTCCGTCATCTTCTGGCCAGCAATCACCTAAAGGAAACGGATGATGCCTATCGCGATGCCCGCGAGTTGCTGGAGGCAAACCCGGAGCTCCGCCCGAATATCTGTTCTGTGGTTGTCGATGAAGCCCAGGATATGGGCACCCAGGCATTCCTGTTGCTACGTGCGTTAGTGCCGAAAGGGGAAAACGATATCTTCATCGTTGGTGATGGTCATCAGCGGATTTATGGCAAGAACAAGGTGGTTCTGGGGCAGTGTGGCATTGATATCCGGGGGCGGAGTGCAAGGCTGAAAGTGAATTACCGCACAACCGATGAAACACGAAAATTGGCGGTAAGTATTCTCGAGAATGTAGAGGTGGATGACCTGGATGGAGGGGAAGACACTCATCGTTTCTACCACTCCTTGATGCATGGCCCTGCCCCGGTGGTTCAGTGCTTTGATTCCATTGATCAGCAGGTCGGCGCGATTCTGGGCGCGATCAAGGAGCACAGTCTCGCTCCCGAGGCGTGTTGCGTTATCGCTCGTACGCGTAAAGAGCTCGCCAGTTTGCAGGCTACTCTTGAAGGCAAGAACCAGCTTTGTCACACCCTTGACGGACGAAGCTCAAGCACTCCTGAAGGCTCGATCAATCTGGCGACCATGCACAGGGTCAAGGGTCTGGAGTTCGATGCGGTTTTTCTCGCTTCTGCCAACAAGGGCTTGGTTCCCCTGGATTTCGTGGTCAATTCAGCTGCGGATGTTGTCACACGAAGACAGTTGGAGAATGAAGAGCGGGCGCTGGTGTATGTAAGTCTGACCCGGGCGAGGAAGCTGGCTTATGTGTTTGGGTATGGGGTGATGAGTGAGTGGTTTGGGGTTTAAAAGAAGAGTTATCGAATCGGAAGAAATGATACGAAAATGGAATTCGACTTTTCAATATAGGGTGGTCTGGCCAAACCAAATTGTTCAGTTTGTCAGCATGTCATGCTTAAGGCTGCTTAAAAGTGTGAAGATTCTTAAAATAATAAATTAAAAATATTTGGAGGCAAGGATGCGAGATAGATTGATTCAGACATCACCATCAGGTGAAGTCACTTCATGGGTGAGAAAGAACCTCATCGAGGTAGAGAAAAAGGAAGAACACCTTGAGGCCGTATTGGCTGAGCATTGGGATTTGCTGTGCCTTGAGGACGTGGGGGTATTCACCAAGAATGTTCATGTTGTTCGACAGGCGAGCGCCAAAGATATTACCGGTGCTCAAAAATATCCGGATATTTTGTTTTTGACAGATTCCGGGCATGTCGGGGTGGTTGAGGTAAAGCGATACTCAAACCCTGAGCTTGCTGGAAGAAAGGTGGTTTCCCAAATTCTTGATTATGGCGCCACAATTACGACTCTGCCTGAGCCAGACCAGGTTAGACTTTTCAGAGGCCCCGGATCGGTTGCATTGTCCTTCGAGGAGTTGGTTGGGGAGGTTTTCTCTGACTGTCGAAATGCTAGTGCCTTGGCGGCAAGATTGGCCCGCCAATTAAAGTATGGGCAGCTTCATTACATCATTGCCTGCGATCGCGCCCCGGATGGGTTGTCGGCATGGATAAAGTCGATTAGTCAAAGTGATGCAACTGACTTTTCGGTCTCTGTTGTAGAGGTCTCCCCCTATCAAAGAGAAGAAGGAGAGGGTGGCATCATTTGGTTTTCGGCACCTAAGATAAAGACAGAAACCATACAGAGAACCACCATCTGCTTTGATGTCGACTCTTCAGGAAATCGCGTAAATGTATTTTTGAATAGCGAAGTGACTGAGGAAGGCGTCGATGTGCTCAGCGGTGGGGATGATGAGAAAAGGATTACAAATTTTGATCGATTTCAGTCAGCGGAGCAATCTTTAAGTAGTGTTGTTTCCTGGGGTGACCATGACCTTTACTCGATTCTTAAAGGGCTTCACAACGAAGTCATACATGAGAATTGGGATTGGGTTTATGACGGGTTCTCGGAATCAGAACATGTGTGTTTTCTGCGTGGAAAGCGCAGCCCTGGGTTTGTCGAAGGAAGGTATGGTGTTAACTGGCTTAAGCCGTGGCGGCCTAGCCTGTTCGCCGGCGTTTACTTCTATGGCTGGGATCATGGCTTAGAGACGAGTGAAGAAGCGGGCGACTTTGCGATCATTCTTGATGTCGATACTAAATGGGGTCGCGATAGTGGATTCTATGATTCGGCACAATTTCAAGATCTAATGAATAGGCTGGGGTCTCTCAACGATTGGAAATTCGAAAAAACACAAAATCGATACCATCCAATCATGATAAGAAAGCCGATGTCCAAGGCGTTCCAAGGTGTGAGCTCTGTGGAGGGGGTGAAGCAGCGATGGCTGGATCTGGCAAAAGATGGTTTGAATCAGATGCTTTCTGGTGGGGAGTTGGTGGGGTTTAGGCAAAGTATCAATGAATGATTCTGTGGTCGCAAGAGAGGTTAGCTGATATTTGCACATATGACTGGTTTAATCAGGCTCGATGTGGCAGACACATTCTGAAGAGCCTTTTTCCTTATTTTTCAGAATGAGTCTGCCCGATATTGCTTGAATTACTCGGCTTGATTTTCGATATGTTTTTTCAAATCAGGTCGTTGCTTAAAGATAGCTAATAATTGTTCGAGATCTTCGTCTTCGTAGTTATTTGCCTCTGGTTCTAGTGATATCCAACCGGATTCCTCTCCGGGTAGCTGTATGTCCAAGTCCATGCCAAGCTCTGCTGATTTCGAGAAAAGAGCATCTCTCAACGCATACCTGTTTCTGTCATCTCCGTGTTGAAGAAAAATGGTGTCTCCGGCGGGCAAGTAGCCCTTTTTTGCATTGCATAGCACCCAATTCAAAAGATCTTCCTGGTCTCCGTGGGCTGAATAACCTTTGATTTCCTCGATGTTCGCCATGATATCGGCGATAGCGATGCTTTGCTTGCTATTCGGCCAATGGATTATGTTGCTATTCATTCTCCTGTCAGGGATTGGAAGGCCCCGAATGGATAAAAGCTTCCCGCAAATGGTGTTTGCTCCGCAAAATCCCGTCGTTGCCACAATGTTGTTTTTGTTAGTTAACAACATCGGAAGCCAGTAAGCAGCGCGACCAGCGTCACCGTTTCCGGACCCTGTTACAATGACGGTCGGACGGTTAGAGGAGGCTGCTTCCTCCCGCGAGGGAATTCTCCGGGATATAATGGGCTTCCAGTTGTGGGCAATCTGGTTGCCTTCCAGCAACCCCTCCCACTTACTGTTGTCTTTATAGAGGCTGATGGCATCCATGGCCTTTACTGCCTCCTTAAGATGGTCCGGGTGGTTGTTGGTAAGTCCCAAAAGGTCGAACACTTGTTTGCCGAGCCACATAGGCCTCGTCTTCTTGGGGTTGCTCTCCGTTTTCGACCAGAATCTGCGTGTTTCATCCAGAATTTCACGACCGAGCGGGAAGTCATAGTAAAAGTCGACTTGCTCATAGCGTCCAGGATCTTCAGCAACGATGGCATGCAAGTCGAACAGGACATCCTGGCTTCGTCCTAGAGCGAAAGCGGGAATGAGGAGTGTTCCCTGAGAGTGGAGGATATTGTCAATGAGAGACTTTAGATGGTCTCTACGAATGCTTGGAGCTTTATCTGAGGAGCTGCGGTTTGTGGATCCATAAGTGGATTCCATGACGGCATAATTATGATGGCCTGGATTCATTGTATGGCGAATGGCAGGTAGTACTTCATTATCTTGAGGCTGAGGTCCAATATCGCCTGAAAAAACGATGCTTCTTTGTTCTGGTGACATCGGCCTTCCCCAGTGAATGCTGACCGATACCGCGCCAAGTATATGGCCGCTTCTCTGATACTGGACAAAAAGGTCTTGGTCTACGGGGTGGTAGCCCCCCAGAAGAGGTTCTTTTTTAAAATGACACCATTCAATTCTGTCTATATTTTCCTGATTGAATAAATCAGGGCTCAAATGCATTGAATTTTGATACTGAATATTGGCGATTTCCGCTGTTTCTTCGGTGCAGTAAACCTTTCCAGAAAAACCAGATTCGTAGAGTGAAGGGATGAGCCCGCTGTGGTCCATATGTGCGTGAGTGAGCACAATAAATTGAATCTCAGCCGGGTCGAATGGCCACTCTTGGTGATTCCACTGATCCGCAGTAATTTCACCCTGCTGCATTCCGCAGTCGATTAAGAAGCTCCAGCCTTTCTCATTGTCACGCATCCAGGTGCAGGATCCCGTTACTTTTCCCAATGGTCCAATGAATTTGATTTCCATAGTGATTTCCTTATTTCATCGAGAGTTCAATCAAAATTATGAACACCTCATTCAGATAGACTTAGAAAATAGGCCGCTTTATGACTCGCGACATTCAGCGGCTTTCAGATTCTGGCGTCGGTGCTCGTATACTTCTTTTACCTCTTCGATGCAGTCCATTAGTTCGCTTAGTTTCGGTAGCCCTTTGTTTTCTGATGATCCGATCTTTCTAAATAGCGGTTTATCTTTGAGCTCAAGGGCTACGGCAATGCGATGGCCCCAAGAGCTCGGGAATGGGGCGATGGAAAGATCATCGGTATGGACACGAGTGATAGAAATATGCGCATTGCAGAAAGGTTGTTTCAGCATCAGGTCTAATGAAATTCCGCCCTCAGTGGAGAAGGCGTTTACTGTGCACTCAGGCATGTTTCGGCAAAGGGAAACAATGAACCAAAGAACCAGGGTTTCGTCCTGAAGAAACACGGTTTTAGCGGGACCAACTTCTTCATGTACCCTAAGGCTTACCATGAATTGGGTTTGCTCACCGATGTGTTTGCCGTTGTCATAAAACTCAGGGTAGAAACTGGACAAGATTCTTCGGATGTCTCGCCCCAATGCGTGCTTCGGCCATTGCGTCATGGGCCGCCAGACATAACCAGTGGCCTGACTGTAATGAAGCTCTTTCAGCACAAACTCTACGAATTGTTCGCCACTGTTGCGGATAGGGATTTGGAGAGCGCCTTCTTTACTGTCTGGCGAAATAGACCAAGAGGGGATGGGGCCGGTAGGAAACTCTGGTAGGCCGCCCCCTGTCATGTCCTCGACTGGAAAGGGGCGCTCGCAGTCAATGTAATCCTTAATGAAGGGAACGACTTCGAAGTCCTTGTTGAAAAGGTGTCGCTGAGGTTTGCCTTCGTCGATACCCGGGTGCTGCACTTCACAAAAGAAAGGTGAGAACAATTCCGCTCTTTCCAACCCCTGCAGGTGCTTCACCGTAACGCCCAGAAACTTAGCTATCTTCTCTGCGGTTGTCTTAAGACACGTTCCCCGTTTCTCGAGTTGATTATAGGCCCTACGAGAGATCCCTACATTTTCTGCAACCGCTTCCTGAGATAGGCTGCCCCGTGTTTCTTTGAGGATGGTTGTGTCGAGTTCGATGTCCCTGGCCATTGTTTTCCCCTGTCCTAGTGAGTTGATGAGCGGAGTATCTGCTGCACATACATCACACGCAAGATCGCATATGTGATGTATGATGTCTTGTGGTTGGATTTTATGCAGGGCTGCTGGACTGTTATTGGGTGCTTAGTGGTTCCACGCTTTAGTTGCTAGCCTGCTGGCGATGGTGTGTTGGTTGGGCTGGTTTCGCCTGCGGGCATACCCGAAAGGGCGCAGAGGGTTCCTTCAGGTGTTGTGGGCTGAGGCATTGGGGGTGGTTAAAATCTGGCCAGATTTCTTGCCATTTGTTATAATAAACAGACATTTACCTGCTAATGGGTGTGTCATGTCGTCTCCTTCTGTTCAGGCCAAAAAGGCCTACTTTGCCAAGGTGCGGAAAGCCAACTATTCGGCGAGCCTGCGCCTGGAGGGCTTTGTGGTGCAGAAGGATGGGGCTGTGAAGAAGCATGCTTCCCGCGAGGCCGCAGTGATTGCTCATACACGTCAGGTGAAAACGAAAGCCTGAGATGGATAAATACGGGGTGGGCCAGGACAGTTACTGTTACCCCGATACTGAGGTGCTGAAAAACCGCCTCAACATTGAAGATGACGAAGCCCTTTCTGAGGCAGAGCGGGAAATCACCGAGCTTGCCGCTGAAGACATCGAGTTTGAACCCCCTCCCTACGATCTTGCTACCCTCCAACGTATCCACCGACAGTTATTTGCCGATATTTATGACTGGGCCGGAGATATCCGTACCGTAGATGTCTCCAAGGGGGATACGCGTTTCTGTACGACCCAACGCATTGTTCCTGAAGCTGAGAAACTTTTTGACCAACTGGCGGGTAAGGTCTGGTTCGAAGGTTTACCCCGTCATGTGTTTATTGATGGGCTTGCTGAGCTTTACGGCGAGCTGAACATGGTGCACCCGTTTCGAGAGGGTAATGGTCGGGCACTGCGTCTGTTGTTTGAGTTCATCATTGTGAATGCGGGTTATGAAATCAGCTGGAGCGGGGTGGATGAAGACGAGTGGCTTGAGGCGAATATTCTTTCTGCGTTGGCGGCTGATGCTTCTGGATTGCGGGCCATTTTCGAGAAGTGCGTTGGTGGTTTGATCGAGGGGTGATTATTTGTGGGAGCGGTGATTCCGGCGCCATGGGTTTTGGCCTCGCTGGGGCTCGGATCGCGGTGGAACCACCGCTCCTACAAAACATTTCCGTGATGAGTGGTTCGTCCAACAAGAGAGGCTCCTGCGGTTGGCGGAGATTGGCGCACGCCAATTTCCGCCCTACGGGATGTGAATGGCTTCCTGGTCCAGGGCGTTGTTGGTTTGTCTGAGGGCGGGGAGCAGGGTGGTGTCGGTGTAGGGGCAGCCGGTGGTGCCGGGGTCGGTTTGGGCGGTTTTGCCGGTTTGTTGTGGGGTGTGGCCGCCGCCGGTGTTGAGGAGTTCCAGCATGGGTTGATAGCCCGGTTGCCAGGCTTGCAGGTTGGGCAGGCTGTTTCTTAATGCTTTCAATATTCCCATGCCTGCAAAGTCCAGGTCACCCCAAAAATAGCAGGGCAGATCTTCGCTGAGCCAGTGCTGTTGGAACAGTCCGGGGGCGCTGCCGGGGAGGAAGGCGAAGCGGGTGTGTTCGCTGCTCAGGCGGGTGGCGCTGGCGCGGAAGCCGCCGCTGTAGAGCAGGGCGTAGTCTTCGGGTGGGTTTTCTACCAGGCGCAGGAAGCTGTCCTGGTTTTCGACGATAAGCAGTTTGCTGAAGCCGGGTGGCGCCCAGGCGGTAAGGAGCAGTGGCCGGGGTTTGATACCGTTGGCGTTGTCGCCGTAGAGTTTGAGCAGCAGGTCAAAACGGTTATCCAGCGCCTTTGAGTCGCCGTTGAAGCAGCGGGCGGCGATTTCTCTGAGGGTCAGGTTTTGGTTCAGGTACGCCTCCACGTTGGCGAAGGCACTGACGATCTCTGCCGGGGTGAGGCCGGGAATCTGTGGTTTTTGATTCAGCAGGGCTTCGCCGTTGTCGGTGAAAGTGGTGGTGTGTTGGTTGATGGCCTGTAGCCATGCCTCTACCACCGGGTCTCGCTTGGGGCGGTTCAGCCACTCTCTTAATAGCGGTTCGCAGGCTGGATTCAGGCGGCACTGGGCGTTTTCGTAGGGTTCCTGAAACGCGCTGCGTTTTTTGTCGAGAACAATCTCGAAGATACCGTGGTCGCGGGCGATTTGTTGCAGCAGTTGCCAGCGGCCTTGGGTGTCTTCGTTGAAGTCGTAGAGTGCTGGCAGGGTGCTTTTCTTGATGCGGCGGGTGATGGCGCGCTGCGATGGTTCGCCATCACGGTTATCCTGCTTGTCCAGAAACCAGCCTAGCCACTTGGCCAGCCAGGGCTCGTCCTTGAGCCAGATGGGCGTGGTCATGGGCTGATCTCATCCATAAAGTCCAGCGCCCCCTGCTGGCGAATCACTCTTCTGTGCTGTTCCCACAGTTCGCTGATGCGTTGCTGGTTGAGTTGTTGTCTGTCTACCAGTACCCGGGTATTGAGTTCGCCCACGGCCATGGGGCTGGGGACTTTGCTGAATACGAACTGGTTGCTGATCAGGTCCAGGAAGGGGCCGGCTTTGCTGGTGGGCATGATGAAGATGAGCTGTAGCCCCAGGGTGTTGGTGAGGTAGTTGATGACGCTCTTGGAGCGGCTTTCGTCCATGTGCATGAAGGCTTCGTCGACGATGACCATGCGCAGGTGGCTGTCGCCTTCGTTGAAGCGGAACGCGCTGGTGATGGCGGCGGCGCGGATGATGTAGGCCGGGGTTTCCAGCTGCCCGCCGGAGCCGGTGCCGTACTGGCTGAGGCTGATGGGCTGTTTGCCCTGCGGGTGTTTGAGGATGTCGTACTGGCGGTAGCGGCGGTAGTCGCTGATGCGTTCCAGTTCGCGCAGGGCCTGTTGTTCGTCGCCGTCCAGCAGCAGGTTAAGCAGGCGATCGCGTACCGCTTCGGCCTTGGCTGACAGGGGGGTGTCGAACAGGCTGGTGCCGTCGCCCAGGTTGGGAATGTCGATGACTTCCTTGAAGAAGTTCCAGTATTCCTTGTATTCCGGGATCCACTGCCAGTCGAATTCAAAGCGCTCGCGGTCGGCACCGAACTGGTGGTGTTCCAGTTCGCTGTTCAAACTTTTGAGAATACGCTCGCCGTCGTTGATGGCCTGATGGATCTGGCTGCACAGGTCGCTGACGAAGGTGGTGTTGAAGGTGTCGCGCAGGCTGGTGAGTTTTTCCTGCTTTTCCAGCAGCACGTTATTGCGCAGGCGGTTGTGTAGATTATCCAATTGCTGGTGCAGGCTTTGCACGTGGCCGAAGAACGGCGCGCTGTGCAGGGCGTCTGCGCTGTCGGCCAGGATCTGGTCGGCGGGCTGGGCCTGCTGGTTGTACTGGTTGAGGGTTTTCTCCAGCGCCACGGCGGTTTTGGTGAGCTGCTCGGTGAGCGCGGTTTCTTCGGCGATAAAGTCGATGTCGCCGTGGGCGTTTTGCAGGCGCTCGTCCATGGCGGCGATGCGCGGTTCCACATCGAGCCCCGGCCAGTATTTTGTGCAGCGGTGCAGGTTGGCTTCGGCTTCGTCCTGCTTTTCCTGAAACTGTTCGCTCTGGTCGGCCAGGGTGGTGATGGTCTTGCTGCAGGCGCTGAGTTTTTCGCTGAGCTTGCCGTTCTCTTCGGTGAGCTGCTTCTGTTTGGCTTCCAGTTCCTGATGCAGGGTTTTGGCCTGTTGCTGCTTTTCTTCCAGCTCTTCGTGATCGCTGAGGTCCAGGGTGGCCAGGGCCTTTTCGGTTTCCTGTAGCTGGCGCTGGGCATCGAGTAGTTGCGTGGCGGCGCTGACCCAGTTAAGAGGTTGGAAGAGTTTTACCTGGTCATACAGGTTTTTGACTGAGCGATAATCGTCGGCGGCGCGCTGGTAGTTTTCCTGCAGTTCCATGAGGGCGTTGCGCTGGGCATGCAGGTTGCGTTCGCGGGCGGCTTCGCCGAATACCAGATCGCTGTCCGGCAGGTCGCAGCGGAACATGGCGTAACCGCCGGAGCCGAGGCCATCGGCGGTGATGCCGCGGCGGGTGGAGCGCAAGGCTTCTGCGTCTTCCACACACACCACGCTGCCGTAGGAGGCTTTTAGGTAGTGCTCGGCGGTGCGGTGGCTGAAGCGCAGGGCGTGGAACAGGGAGTCGTCTGGCAGCTGCACCCGTTCTGCATCGCGGCGGGCCTGTTCGCCCTGAATCACGCGGGCGCGGTTGCGTTGTTTGCCGGCAAGGTGGCGGACGATGCGGATGGCTTCGGCTTCATGGTTGGGTTCCACCAGAATGCCGAAGCGGGCGCCGCCGATGTAGCCTTCGATGGCCATCTGCCAATCCGGGTCCTGCACTTCCACGTGATCGCACAACACGCGCGGTTCTGCCTGGGGGCATTCCTGGCGGATGGCGTGGATGGCGATCTCCACATCCTGCGGGTAGTTCACCCGTTTGGATTCCAGGTTGCGGATCTGTTGTTCGATTTTCTTTTGTTGCTGGTCGAGGGTTTCCAGGGCCTGGCCGCGCTTGCTGACGATGCGGTCCAGCCGTTGCGCCACGGAGAGCGCTTCCTGGCCGGGTTTGTCTTCCCGTTCGCTGTGCAGTTGTTCGGCCAGTTGGTTGTGCAGCTGTTGTTCGCTGCGCACCCGGGTGAGGCCGTCTTCCAGCGGGGACAGGTCGATCCAGTCCCGGGCCAGCATCTGGTTGAGATCGGGCAGGGCGTTGCTCTGTTCGGCGAGCAGCGCCTTGCTGGTGCTGCGCCAGTGTTTGCTGGCGAAGCTGGGCAGTTCCAGTTCGATGCTGTGGCGGGCCAGCAGGCTCTGGATGTTGCGCAGGGCTTCCAGGTTTTTGTTGCGTTGCTGGTCCTGTTCCAGCAGTGGACGGGCGCCTTGCTGGAGTTGCTGGGTCAGGTCGGCCAGCTGCTTTTCCAGTTGCTGTTTGTCGCGCAGGGCCGGGATGCCGAGGATGCGCGCCTGAAGTTCCACCAGTTCTGCGTGTGCCTGGTCGAGGCGCTGCTGTACCTGTTCGGCTTCTTCGCGGTTGCCTTCCTGTTGCTGGCGCAGGCTGTTCTGTTCTTCTTTCTTTTCCAGATACTGTTTCTGGTTGCGCTGGAACTGTTGAGCGGCAGCGCCGTAGGCCTGGGTGGTGCGTTCTAGCCAGGTGTCCAGGTAGGTGTCGGTGTGGCTTTGCGCCTGGGCGAGCAGGTTCACGTTCTGCTGCAGTTGTTCGGCTTCTTCGGCCATGCCGTGGACGGTGCGCATGAGGTCGCGGATGCGGCGCAGGGTGTCGCCCATGTCGTGGGGCTCGAGCACTTCGCTGGCGACAAACTGGTTGATGGATTCCACCGGTTTGTAGGCCATGAAACGGGCGAAGGTACGGGCGGCGTTCTTGGCTTCCTGTTGGGAGACCGCATCGCGTTTGCCGCGCAGGGCGCCGTACAGGCGCGCCAGGTATTGGCCCTTCTTGTCGTAGGTTTCCACGTTTTTCTTGCCGAACTGCTGGCGCAGCTGGTTGGCGATCTCGGTGATCGGCACCGTGGCTTTTTCGCCGCCGTATTCGCGTACGAAATGGGACAGGTTGAGCATTTCGCCGGGGACGATCATCAGCAGCAGTTCCTGCTGCCGGGCCTGGCTGGTGCTGCCGGCTTTATCCAGGTGGGCGCGCACGCCGATGACGGCGGTGAAGGGTTCGGCGGTTTCGCCCTTGGTGGGGTGGAAGACGCCGGCGATGTAGCCATCGCTGTCGTAGGGGCGGGCGTAGGCGCCGTCGTCACAGCCGAGCACGTAGGAGGCCAGGGTACGCACCTGTTTGCCGCCGCGACCGCGCTGGGTGGTTTCGTCCTGCCCCGGGTTGTAGTTGAACAGGTTGTCGTGGGCGGCGGTCATCAGGGTTTGCAGGGCGTCGGCGGCGGTGGTCTTGCCGGAGCCGTTGCCGCCGGAGAACAGGTTCACCGGGCCGTATTCCAGTTCGCCGGGAGGCAGGTTGCCCCAGTTCACGGTGATGGAGCGTTTTAAATACATGGGTGGACCTGTTTGCGGTTTTTGGTAAGAGCGTCGCTGGCGGCGCGATTTTGGGCGTTGGGGATCGCGCCGCGAGCGACGCTCCTACGGATGGTGTTGGAGTAAAGATCGCCTGCAGGCAGGCTCCCACAGGGAAAGGCTGGGCTTTCGCGGTGGAACCACCGCTCCCACGGTGGGATGTTTGTTGTGTTTGTAGGGGCGTTGGGGGTGATCATTGTTCGCCCTCGTCTTTTTCTGAGGGTTCTTCGGCGTCGTCGTTGCTGGCTGGGCGTGTGCCTTCGCCGAGGAGCTGGGAGAGCACAGTGTCGGTGACCAGGCTGGTGATGTCCGGGCGGATGGTGAGCCAGGTTTCGTTGTCTTCCAGGCTGTTGTCGCCGTCGCTGCGGATCAGGCGCAGTTGGCGCATGCGGCGGAACAGGGCCTCGCGTTCGGTGCGGCCTTCCGGGAGCGGGCGGCCGAGCAGGTTCTTGCTGGCCAGGTTGATGGCTTCAAGAGGCAGGGTGGCCTGGCCGTGTTCGTCGATCTGGCCGTCGCGCAGGGATTTGTCGTATTCGGCGCGCAGCACCAGGATCAGGGCCACTTCCTGCTGGCTGAGGCGGTTGCGCAGGCCGCTGTTGAAACCGTCTTCGCTGTCCGCTTCGCCGGGGATTTCGGCACCGGGCGGGAACAGTCGCAGGGAGGTGAAGCGGCGCTCATGATGCAGGCGGATGTGCAGCACGCTCAGGTAGTCTTCCACCAGTTCGGGAATCTGCAGGTAGCGATCGTAGAGTTCTGCTTCCTTTTTGCTTTCGCTGCGGCACAGCACGCCGTGATCCAGCAGGCGGATCATCAGTTCCGAGAATTGCGCTTGAGTGACGCCACGGGCGTTGAGGGCTTCACTCAGGGCGTGTTGTAGTGGTGCTTGGCTCATCGTGCTCCAGTTCCAGCAGGAAACCATCACGACGGACGAAGTAGTGTTCATCGGTGATGGGGTCGGTGGGGGTAATGCGCAGGCGGAAGCCGTTGGCGGCGTGGTCGGCGCTGCCCAGTTCGATCACGTGGCTCAGGGCCAGCAGGTCGCGGGCGGTGTTGATGGGCAGGTCGCGGTTGTCGATGCGGCGGCTGGCACCGAGGGCATCGCGCAGGTAATCGCGCAGGGCGCCACCATTGATGTTGAAGGCCTTTTCCAGCAGCTGCTGGGTAGCCAGCTCGCGCAGGGTGGCGGCGTCCGGGTCGTCCAGTTCCACCATGCGGCTGTGCACCACCCGCTGGCTGCGCTGTTCGCGCAGGCGTACCTGGGCGGGATCGATAAAGCCCAGGTGCAGGCTGGCGAGACTGTCGCCGGCGTGTTGTAGACGCGCGTTATAGGTTTCTTCATCCAGCTCCGACAGTTCCTTGCACAGGCCGACGATGTCGTTGTGCTTCTGGCTGTGCAGGTAGCTGAGCTGGCGAATGATGATGTCGGCCCGGCGGGTGAAACCCTGCAGGGTGCGGCGCAGGGCCGGCAGCATGATTTCCGAGGCGTTGCGCATGCGCGTCTCGATGCTGTCCAGCAGCTGGAACAGCACCGAGGCGTCCTGGCTGACGATCAGGTCCGGGGCCAGGCGGCGCAGTTCCTTTTCGGCGTTGGCTTTCCAGGCTTTCGGTTTGCGCTTGATCTGTTCGATGGTGTTCTGAATGCGGTCGCGGTGCTTTTCCACGCTGTCCGCGGACATGCGGATGGCCACGTCCGGCTGGAAGCGTTTTTCCATGAAGTCGAAGAACTGGTCGCTGGCCTGCTGCACCAGTTGTTGCGCTTCCACTTCCTTCACCAGTTCCCGTTTGCGTTCTTCCAGCTCGGCGATGATGTCGGTGAAGTCGGCGATGATGCGCTCGGAATGTTCGTGGGCGTCGAGCAGGTCGTAGACCTCACCGCGATCCACAAAGGCGGCCAGGGCATTGAGGGTGTTGCGGGTGTTGCGGTGGCGGGTGCGCACACTGCGCCCGTCCACTTCCGCCAGGGTCTGGGTGAACAGGCGGCCGGTGCGGCTGAACGGGTAGGTGGACTGGAAGGAGGCTTCGTCCTTGTCCCGCTTCAGCCAGCCGTGCTCCACCAGCAGGTTGAGAATCCAGCCGGCTTGTTCGCGGTTGTTGCGAAAGCGGCCACCGTCTTCGTCGCCGTCCAGCAGCGGTGCCCGTTCCAGGGCTTCGCTGAACACATCCAGCACCTGATCGCGCTTGAGTGATTCGCCGTAGTCCGCCTTGGCGCTGTACAGCCGCTCGTGCAGCAGGCGCAGGCATTCGACCACCTGTTCGCGGTACTTGCCAGTGAGGGGCTTGAAGAATTGGGCGCGCTCGTCGCTGAAAAACATGGCTCGCTTATTGTGGCGTCTTTGGGTGACGTGATGGAGCACAGAAGGCTGTGCAATGGGCCATTTAATCAGGTTGGCGAGGGGGCTCCAAGAGGGAGTTGCCCGGGAGTGACATGAGGGCGATGGCGTAAGGTATTCTTCGGCCATGAGAATGAAGCGCAGGGTGTTGCAGTTAGTGTCTGGCGTGCTGGTCGTGCTGATGGTGTTGGCACTGGCGGGGGCGTTGGCGTTGTATGCCATGGGTCTGCGGGTCAGTGGGCTGAGCTGGCAGCAAGGGTTGCTGGTGTCGCAATGGCGCTGGCAGCCACAGGACTGTGTGCAGTGGCAGGGCGAGAACCTGCGGCTCGACGGGCTTTGGCCGCTGCGGGTACGGCTGTCTACATTGCAAGGCAGGGCGTGCCCGGATGAGCAGGCATCCGATGCGACAACGGTGCAGGGCTTTCCTGATGGGCTGCCCTGGACGCCGCCGTTTGATGTGACGGTTCACCAGCTGGATTTGCCCGTTGTCAGTGAGTGGCCGCTGCCCACGCTGGCGTTGTCCGTGCGGCAGCGGCACCAGCAGTGGCAGCTGGGGGTGTGCAGTCTCCAAAGCTGTGTACAGGCCTCTTATGGCCAGCAGGACGGGTTGTGGCGGGCCTCGGGGGACGGTCAGTTGGGCGAATGGCTTGCGCAGGTGCGTGGCCGTTGGCAATGGCAGGGGTCGGGAACCTGGCAGGGCACACCGCGGGGGCAGTTGTCGGTGATGCTGTCCGATGTCGGACGGGTTGAGGGTGAGGCCTCTGCCAATGTATCGCTGGACGGCGACTTTGTCGGGGAGGGCTGGCGACTGCGCGCGGCGTTGAGTGAGCCACTGCCGTTGATGCCCGGGTGGTGGCTGGAAGGCGGTCACCCCAGCGTGCTGCAGGGCGAGGGCGCGACACTGACCGCCATGGACGCCGATCTTCGGATGACGACCCCGCACGGTGAGGCTCGCCTGCAGGCCCGTTCCGATGCCCGGCAAGCGGCGACCGGGCAGGGTGCGCTGACCTTGTCGGGGCCGGCACTGGATGGCCGGTTGGCGTTTGTCTGGCAGGATCGAATGCTGACACTGCCCCCCACCACGTTAACCCTGCCCGACGGGATCTTGGTCACGCTGCCATCAGCCCTCTCGATTCCGATGGCCCTCAACGGCGAGGCCGTGCTGCCGCTTCAGGTGGGCTATCAGGGCTTGCAGTTGCAAACGAAAGCGAGCCAGTTGCGATGGCAGGGAGCGGATTGGCTCTGGGCGGGGGCGTTGGCGTTACAAGGCCGCTGGAACGGGTATCAGGTGACGGGCCAGTGGGAGGGGGAGGCGACACCGCGGTGGCTGGCCGGGAAGCCCCTGCGGCTGACGATTGCCCAAGGGGAGGATCAGCTGAACGTGTCGTTGCCCGTAGAGGGGATGCCGTTGGTGCCGGAGCAGGGAACCGCGACGGCGAAGGGCCAGTGGCACGGCTATCCCGTGCAGGCGGCGCTGCAGTTTGCCCGTGGCGAGACGGGCTGGCAGGGCTCGCTGTCCGGGCAATCCCGGGTGGTGGCCTTGGATCATGGTGGCAAGCTGGAGGCCCGCGTGCCTTGGCGGTGGCAAGGGAGCGTCTTGCATGTGCAACCCGGAGCTCAGCTGCGGATTGATCAGGGGCTGGTTGGCCAGACGCTGCTGCGGCCGGTGACGGTGAGCACCCGTCAGGGGTTGGTGCTCGATGAGCAAGGAATGAGAGGGGCGCTTCAGGTCCAGGCCGACGGGTTGGCAGCGGCACGCTGGCAGTTACCGCGCGTTAAGGGCGAAGCGACCCTGAAAGGGAATCAGGGTCAGGCGCATTTCACCATCGATGACTGGAAGACCGCGTTGAGTGTGGACGGGACCCTGGAGGGCGGTGGTGCCCGTGGCTCTCTGCAGCTGAATGGCGCTTTGGTGCCCGCCATGGGGCAGGGCCTGGGCATGACACCGACGGCAGGGCAGTTCCAGGGCGACGGCCGTTGGCAGTGGCAACAGGGCGTCAGTGTAGAGGGGGAGCTGGCGCTGGCCGATGGCGAGGTGGCCTGGGGCAGTGTGGAAGGTCGCGGGCTCGACGGGCTTCTGGCCGTGGGCTACGAGGACGGCGCGCCCTGGCTGGCAAGTCGCGGGCCGGTGACAGTGCAGACGCTGGACGTCGGTACGCCCATCATCAACCTGACGTTCGCGCTGGAGGGAAATCTGTCCCGCTGGCATTTCCGCGATGTCAGGGCTGATGTGCTGGGCGGGTCGCTGGTGGCGCCGGCACTGGATTGGCCATCGGATCAGGTGCAGCCGGTGGTGATCAGCCAGATTGACCTGCAACAGGTGGCGGCCCTGCAGGCCAGTCCGGCGGTCAGCCTGGCGGGGCGTATCGGTGGTTATGTGCCCTTGCAGCTGGGCGAGGACTTTCTGGTGGTGGAGCAGGGGCGGTTGGCCAATGAAGGGCCCTTGATGCTGCGTGTGCCGCCCTCGCAGAGTGTGCAGGCCATGGCCCAGTCCAATCAGGCGGTGCAGCTGGCGTTGGACAGCATCAGCCATTTGCAGATTCCGGATTTTCAGGCGCGCATGACCATGGACCGAGAGGGCTGGCTGGATGCGCAAATGACCCTCAAGGGCGTGAATCCGGAGAGAAAAAACCTGCCGGTGGTGTTTAACTACACCCACCGGGAGAATCTTCTGGCCTTGCTGCGCAGTCTGCGCATCGGGGAGGAAATTACCCAACAACTGCGCACGGAGAAGCAATGATGCGACTACTCTCGTTGGGTGTGGTGATGGCCTGTTGTCTATTGGCCGCCTGCACGCCCACCGTGGCCCTCAAGGCCCCGGAAGAGCCGATCACCATCAACCTCAACGTCAAGATTGATCATGAGATCCGCCTGAAGGTGGAAAAGGATATTGATCAATTGTTTGGCGACGACAGCGACTTGTTCTAGGAGTGATGATGAAGACAGTGAAAATGCTGATTGCGATGATCGCGCTGCTGGCCAGCATGGCCGCCTATGCCCTGGATCTGGACGGTGCCAAAGGGCAGGGTCTGGTGGGGGAGCAACCGGACGGGTATCTGGGTGTGGTCAAGGCGACCCCTCAGGCGGTGGAGCTGGTCTCTGATATCAACGCCAAGCGTCGCGATGCTTATGAGCGGATTGCCCGCCAGAATGGCATTACCCTCGATCAAGTGGCGCGCCTGGCCGGGCAGAAAGCCATCGAGAAAACGGCCGCAGGCCATTACGTCAAAACCCCCGGTGGCCAGTGGGTGACCAAGTAGCGGGAGGTGTCGTCTGTGGTGATGCGCTATTGTGCTACAAGCGCTGCCGCTTCTGGCTGACGGACATTGCGGCTGACACAGGTTAGCCTGCTTCTCTGCCTTGTATAACCAAAAAGGTTGTCAGTTGACAACCTTTTTGGTTATTGTCTGACGAGTGGAGAGGCTGAATGTCGAGGGATCGGCACAGCAAAAAAGAGGTAGAGGCGGCGCTGGCGTATGCAGAATCCATGGGGTGGCGTATCGAGAAAGCCACCGGTCATGCTTGGGGTCGCCTCTATTGTCCTTTCAATAATCGCCAATGCCGCTGCGGTGAGTTTTGTGTGATCAGTATCTGGAGCACCCCGAAAAACCCGGGGAATTTCGCCAGGCAAATTCGCCGAGTAGTGGATAATTGCCGCGGTGAAGCGGAGGTAAACTGAACAATGCAGGAATATGAATTTGAGCTGAAATACGCTGTGCCTGCCGGTTTGACTCTTGAGATGATTGAGCACCGCCTGTTTGAAGGGGGCTGCGATGACGCCCTGCCGGGTGTGGGGCAAAAAGGGCGATTGGCGCTGGCCTTTCATCGCAATGCCAGCTCTGCACAACGCGCGGTGAACAGTGCGCTGCGTGATGTTGGTCATGCCTTGCCAGAACTGCGGTTGGTTGAGGTGGGGCCTGATTGGGTTGGGGTTTCGGAGGTGGCGGGCCTGTTTGAATTTAGCCGCCAATATATGCTCAAACTGATCAACCAGAATCAAGAGACCTTCCCGTTACCGTTGCACGAAGGCAAGGCCGCTCTGTGGCACCTGGCAGAGGTATTGGCCTGGTTTGTGGAGTATCAGGGTCGTACTGTGGATGCGAGCCTGTGTGATGTGGCGGCATTTACCCGTGTGTTCAATATTGCCCGTGAGTTTCGTGGGCTGAACGACGCGCAGAGAAGGCAGGCGGTAAGGTTGGCAGAAGCGGGCTAGGGAGCCTCTGAATCACAAAAAAGGGGCCTCCCGTACAGGAGGCCCCTTTCTTTGGGGATATGGCACGCCCGAGAGGATTCGAACCTCTGACCTTTGCCTCCGGAGGGCAACGCTCTATCCAGCTGAGCTACGGGCGCAAAACACATTATGAAATTAGGGTTGCACGGGCAGGGGTAGCATCCTGTTACCCGGGCCGTGCAGCTGGAACTTGGGGGATCCAACGGGCGCGAATGATAGCCGGTTGTGGCGGTGGCGTCCATGGATGGGGTGCATTGCCCGGCGGGTTGGCTATAATTCGCGCTGCACCCATCTGGTGCAATGTCTTCTCAGGCTGCCTCTTTCGGGTTTCCGGCGGTTCTGGTTCGTTGCTGAGCCCGGTTTTGCGCTGGAGAAGCCAATGAATATGTATTGGGTGGTACTGCTGCTGGCAGTGATTGTGGAAATTGCTTGGGCGCTGAGTCTCAAGTGGATTCAGATGAACCCCGGCGTGGCGTCCATCGGCACCTCGCTGGTGCTTACCGGGCTGAATATGTTGATGCTGTCCTATGCCATGCGCGGTATTCCGGTGGGCACGGCATATGCAGTATGGACAGGGTTGGGTGCCGTGGGCATTACCGTGATTGGCATTGTCTGGTTCAAGGACCCTGCCCAACTATCGCGCCTGTTGTTCATGGGCCTGATTATCGTGGGTGTGGTGGGGCTGAAGTTGACGGCGCGATCGGCGTAGCGCTTTTGTTGCCCCTGTGAAACGGCTCGCAGCGTAGCGGAATAAGGAGAGGGAAACCGGTTGAGGTATCGCTTTATTGATGGCGGCATTTTACAATCTTTTCCCGCTAACTCTTTGATAACCCTGTAGCCTTTACCGGCGTTAGCGCTCAGAAAGGAAGCGCGAAGCGACAGGTGAATGGGCAAATGGAGACAACCGTGCGCATTGCATATCTGGAAGATGACATGGCCCAGGCCGAGCTGGTGACCCACTGGCTGCAGGAGGCCGGGCACAACTGTATTCATTTGGCCAACGGTCGGGATTTCATGTCCCTGCTGCGCCGCGACACCTTCGATATTCTGGTGCTCGATTGGGAAGTGCCAGACATGAACGGTTATGCCGTGCTGGAAGAGGTGCGCGCCAGCGGAAACCAGACGCCGGTGCTGTTTGCCACCCAGCGTGATGATGAGTCGTCCATTGTCGGGGCGCTGTCCCAGGGAGCAGATGACTACATGGTGAAGCCGACCAAGCAAGCGGAATTGCTGGCCCGGATTACTGCCCTAGGGCGCCGGGCAGGGGTAGCGGAAATGGATGAAGAAAAGGCGCTGACAGTGGGGCCCTGGGTGGTAGATCGTGCCCGCCGGCAGATTCTGCTGGATGAAGACCCGGTGAAACTCACCGACAAGGACTATGAGCTGGCCAGTTATCTGTTCCAGAATGTGGGTAAGCTGATGAGCCGCGCCCACCTGTTGGAGAAGGTCTGGGGTATCATGACCCCCATCGAGTCACGGACCGTGGATGTGCATATCAGCCGTATCCGTCGCAGCCTTCATATTCGTCCGGAGCGTGGTTATCGTATCAAGACGGTTTATCAGCACGGCTACCGTCTGGAGCCTGTCGAAGAATAAGTCATTACAAGGAAGCACACTATGAGGGTCTGGTTGGGGATAGCCGCCCTGCTGTGGCTGGGGCTCTCCCCGGCGGCGCAGGCCAGTGAGGACTGGCACTACACACTCCGCCCCGGCGACTCTCTTTGGAAAGTGTGCTTGCGTTTTGCCCAGCAACCCGACGCCTGTTGGCGCGAGCTGGCTGGCCATAACCAACTTGCCGACCCCCATGCCCTGCGCCCGGGCGACACCCTTCGGGTTCCCATCGACTGGCTCAAGGAAAAGCCTATCCCAGCGCGGCTGGAAGCCGTCACCGGGGAAGTGATGCTGTACCCTGCCGCGGGCGGAACCCCGCGTCCTGTCAGTACCGGTGACGTGGTGCAATTCGGTGATGCCCTGGAAACCGGGGCCGATGGCAGTGCCCGCATTCATTTTGCCGACCAGTCCGATGTGTTGCTGAAGCCGTCCAGTCTGCTGGTGGTGACCCGCTACCGGCGTTTTCTCGATCAGCCCGGTGAGCGCACTGAGCTGCGCCTGGAGCGCGGCAATATCCGTAACCGTGTGACGCCGCTGACCAGTGATGAAGCCTCGTTCGAGGTCTATACCCCGGGCGCGGTGGCGGCGGTGCGCGGCACCGAATACTACCTGGGTGTGGATGGTGCCGAGACCACCCGTAACGAAGTGATTAGCGGTCAGGTGGATGTGGGCGCCCGCGGCACCACCCGTGAAGTGGAAGGGGGCTTTGCGACCTTGGCCCAGGTGGATGAGCCGCCGATGGCGCCGGTGCCGTTGTTGCCTGCCCCCACCGTTGAGCTGACCGTCAGCCATACCGGTGCGGTGGCGGTTTGGCCAACCCAGGCAGAGGCTGACCATTACTGGGTGGAGTGGTACCAGCAGCCGGACAACCGTTTGCTGGGCCAGCAGCGCCTGGACACCGGGCACTGGCAGCAGGACCTGCCAGTGGGCGAGTACCGTTTGCTGGTGCGTGCGGTGGATGGCCACGGCCTGCGTGGGCATGAAAACTGGCGCGATATCGTGGTGACCCCGGCGCCACCGCCTCCACCTCCGGAGCCGCCTGCCCCGCCGGAAGAAAAGCGCCGTTGGGATCTGTGGGTGTTTGTCGGGGCGGCCGCCGTGCTGCTGGCCCTGTAATTCATGCGCGTTCGCCTGAGCCCGGATCATCGTCGCTACCTCGCTGAGCACCTGTCGGTGCTGTTTCTGGTGGCGGCACTGAGTGTGCTGCTGAGCATTAGTGGCGCTCTGTCGTTTGTCGACCGCTATATCTACGACAACCTGCTGCATACCCTTCCGGATGAACCCGCCAGTGATCTGGTGATTGTCGGCATTGACGAATACAGCCTGCGCGAAGTGGGTCGATGGCCCTGGGACCGCAAGGTGCATGCTGACATCATCAACCGGCTGACCGAGATGGGCGCCCGGGCGGTGCTGATGGATTTGATCCTGTCAGAGCCGGACCGCAACAACCCTCAATCGGATCTGGCGCTGGTGCAGGCCATGGCCGCCAATGGCCATGTCTACCTGCCTGTGCATGTGGAGCAGTTGCGTGCCGGGGGGCAGTTGATTGAAGTGTTGCCGTACTCGCCGTTTGCCCGCGCCGCGGCGGGCTTGGGGCATGTGGATCTTGAGCTGGATGCCGATGGTGTGGCCCGTTCGGTGTTCATGCGTTCCGGCATTGGCCAGGCCTGGTGGCCGCACATCACCCAGACCCTGCTGGTGCAGGAAGGCATGCTCTCCGAGCAGTTGTTCCCGGCCGACAAGGGCGAAGAGTTTTCCGGGTTGGCCAATGTGCGCCGTTACCATCGGCTCATCCCCTTCGTGAATGGCCCCAACAGCTACCCGCAGGTCTCTGCGGTGGAGTTGCTGGAAAACCTGATTCCGGAGCAACTGATCCGCGACAAGATTGTGTTGATCGGCGCCACGGCGGCGGGGCTGGGCGATATGTTGCCCACCCCCATGGGAAACAGTGGCGAGTTGATGGCCGGGGTAGAGATCAATGCCAATTTGCTGGACGCGTTGCGTGAAGACCGCCTGATCCGTGACCTGGGCAAGCCCAGTGCCTTGGTGCTGGGCGCGCTGCTGGCATTACTGGCGCCGTTGTTGTTGCCGTTCGTGCTGCCGCGCTGGTCGATCCCGCTGGTGGCGGGAATCATGGGCGCGTGTCTGCTGGTGAGCATGGTGCTGCTGATTACCCTGCGGCTGTGGTTCCCGCCGGCACCGGCCATGGTGGCGGCATTGATGGCCTACCCGTTGTGGACCTGGCGGCGTCTGGAATATTCCCTGTCCTACATGCGCAACGCGCTGGAGCGGTTGTCGGGATACAGCGACCTGAACCAGCGTCTTACCCGTGCCTCTTCCCTTCAGCAGATGGCGAATATGCTGGACACGGTGATGCCGGTGAAAGCCTGGCGGCTGCAGGGTGGCGACGCGCCCTTGCGCGGTGGTGACCGGTTGCCGGCCTCGGGCTGGAAAGGGGCATTGGCGCGCCAGTATCGTTTCCGGCATGAAGGCAAGCGCTATGAGCTGGATGTGGTGTGGAAGCAGGCGCTGGATGCCGATACTTACGATTACTGGGTGCGGGCCATGCTGGTGCGGGTGCGTTCGCATCAGCCGTTGGCGGGGCCGCGCTACGAGGTGCTGGAAAACCATATCGAGCGCCTGCAGCGCGAAGAAGAACGTCAGGAGGCGCTGACCCGCTTCTTCCAGGTCACTCTGGCGCAAATCCGTGAAGGGGTGGTCATCGCCGATGCCTGTGGGGTGATTGTCTACGCCAACCCCCAGGCGGCGTTGTTGCTGGGTATCGACATGGGGACGCTGGATAGCGGCCAGTCCCTGGTGACCGATCTGGGCCGTGAGCTGGAGCTGCGTGAGCGCAGCTGGGATGTGCTGTTACGCCAGACCCTGGCCGAGGGGCGTAGCCAGCTGGAATGCCGTAACCGCCAGGGCGCTGACCTGTATCTTGATATGCTGCTGGTGCACGCCGGGGACAACCCCGGCCGCATGATGATCCTGTCGTTCAAGGATATTTCCGAGGTCAAGCAGGCCCTGCGCGCGCGTTCAGAGATGCTCGATTTCCTGTCCCATGACCTGCGCTCACCCATGGTCTCGGTATTGGCGCTGACGGAAAAAATGCGAGAGGACAGCAACCCGGATCTGCCGGCGTTTCTGGATAACGTGCAGCACTACGCCCAGCGTAACCTGAGTATTGCCGAGCAGTTCCTGCAGTTGGCCCGGGTGGAAGCGGTAGAAACCGTGGAGCTTAACGAACAAGACATGCTGGACGTGGTAGAAAGTGCCATCGACCTGGTGCAAATTCAGGCGCACCAGCGGGGCATCGCGCTGCGCTTCGATTACGACCCGGAGCAGGATGTCTGGGTGCTGGGCAATAACGAATTGCTTGAGCGATTGGTGGTCAACCTGTTGACCAACGCAATCAAGTACAGCCACGAAGGCAGCTCGGTGGATGTGCGTCTGTTTGCGGATGGCAACGAGGTCTGTTGCGAGGTCCGTGACCGTGGGGTGGGGATTCCTGAAGAATTCCAGTCGCAGCTGTTCCAGCGCTTCAGTCGTGCCAGTACCAGTGGTGGTGCCCGGACTCGCGGTGCCGGGATGGGGCTGCGTTTCGTGAAGGTCGTCACCGAGCGTCATGGCGGCGATATTCAGGTGCAAAGTCAGGTGAATCAGGGGAGTCGCTTCCTGCTGCGCCTGCCCCGTGTCGAGCTGTAATCCGGCGAGCTGACCGGGATTGCCGCCGGGGATGAGATCCGGTTTTGTCCCTACGGCTTGAGCGGGTATAATCGCCAACCGCAGCCGTAGCGCTTACTGCGGCGACTCACAGAACAATAGAGGTGTAATCGTGAAAAAGATGCTGACCGCCAGCCTGGTACTGGTTGCCGCCCTGTTCGCCGCCGGCAATGTGGCTGCCAAGAGCACCAAGGAAATCTCCCCTTACCCGCTGGGTGAGCG
This sequence comes from Alcanivorax sp. MD8A, assembly GCF_002888555.1. Classification (NCBI taxonomy): domain Bacteria; kingdom Pseudomonadati; phylum Pseudomonadota; class Gammaproteobacteria; order Oceanospirillales; family Alcanivoracaceae; genus Alcanivorax; species Alcanivorax sp. MD8A. Next base: position 208,916 of record NZ_AQOQ01000002.1, read on the forward strand.
CTCTGTATTCAGCGATCGTGCCACTGCCGAGCGTATCAAGCCGGTAGGTTCTGTGTGTGTAGAAGGCGAAGAATGCGGCACTGCGGCGGCTGCCGGTGAAGAAGTGGCCAGTGGCCCGCGCTCCGGTGAAGAAGTCTACAACGCCTCCTGTAACGCCTGTCATGGCGCTGGCGTGGCGGGTGCACCGAAAACCGGTGATGCGGGTGCCTGGGCATCGCGTATTGCCCAAGGCGAAGCGACCCTGGTCAAGCACGCCATCGAGGGTTTGAATGCCATGCCGCCCAAGGGCATGTGCATGACCTGCTCTGACGACGAGATCAAGGCGGCCGTGGAATTCATGGTCGAGAAGAGCAAGTAACGTTGAAACGTCTGTTCGCACTGCTGCCAGTATTGTTACTGGCAGCCTGCTCCGACAGTGACGCCCCGACTGCCGCTGCTGCCACCCAGGCAGAGCCGCGCAGCGGGGCGTTGTTGTATCGGCAATTTTGTGTGACCTGCCACGGCAGTGGTATTGCCGGTGCGCCCATGGTCGGCAAGGAAAACCGCCTGTACTGGTCCCACGAAGTGGAAGAAGAAGGGTTTGAGACCCTGGTGCAGGAAGCCATCAACGGCGTTAACGCCATGCCTCCCCGCGGCAATTGCTTTGATTGCAGCGACGAAGAAGTCCGCAACGCCGTGATTCACATGCTGCAGCTCAGCGGCGCCAAATAACGTTTTCCTGGTTAAGTTTCCGCTTCCGCCCAGACAGTGCGGCATTACTGCCGTGTATCTGTGTGGGCGGGAGCGGTGGTTCGGGGACCTTGATGGTCGTGCGCAGATCAGCCGATCTGCGCTTTCAGGACCTCGATTTCATGGGCATCACTGTTGCGCTCGGCAAACGCCTGCCATTGACTGGCGGCGTGGCCTTGAATCGCCTGTGCCAGGCGAGCGACATCACTGTCCGGCAGATGCCCGAAGAAACCCAACAAATGGCTGTCATGGGCGTGTTCCAGGGCGTTGGCCAGCGCTGCTGGCTGATGCTCGACCAGTACATCCAGCGCCGGGGTCAGATGGGCCTGGTCCAGCAACGGGATCAGAGTGAGGAACTCGTCCCAGCTGCCTTCTGCGGCAACGGTGCCTACCAGGCTCTCCATCACCTTTGCTTCCTGCAGTTTGGCCAGGTTTACCACCACCTGCTGATGCGAGTTGTCCATGGCATTCACGGCCTGTAGCAGGTTGGTCCACAGGGCTTGCTCACTGGCCACATCGAGAATGTGGTTGAGCACGGTTTCGCCCTGTTCGGCGACCATGTTGCCCATCCGGCCCCGCAATTCGGTGTTCAGATAGCCATTCAGTGAGAGTACGGCTGGCCACAGCTGCTGGTCGGTGGCCGCTTGCAGGGTGGCCCGTTGCTGCGCTTCGCTGAGCAGCCCAAGCAGGGTATCCAGCTTGCTCTTGTCTTCCAGATAGAGCGCAATCTTCACCATGGCTTCGCCGTCGTTGACGGTGGCGGTGATGGCTTGCAGGGCGGAGGGTTTGATCACTGCCACGAAGCGGGCCAGGGTGATGTGTTCCCCCATGGCCAGCAGGGTCTGCGCGACCCGCGCCACGATCTTGTCGGGCATGGCGGCAAGCAGATCGCGTGACTGGGAGGGCTCCAGGTGAATGCAGAGCTTGGCGAGGAAGTCATCGGGCAGTTTGTCGGAAAGCTTGATGGCGCGTTCCGCTGGCAGCTCTGAGGCTATACCCGCGGCCAGTACGGACCCCAGCACCGTGGTGGCAAGCTTGGCGCTGGCGCCGGTCGGTACCAGTTTGCTGATGCCGGCCAGACGCTGGTAGCTGTCCTGGTGCTGGGCGTAGAAGAAGCTGGAAACGGTGTTGCGGAACTGGGCCAGCTGATCAAGATTCTGGCCGTCGAGAAAATCGAGGCTGCCTTCGTCACTTTCAAGAAGGCGGCTGAGCTTGAGCAGTTCTGCCCGGGTTTCAATATGCATGTGACGTCTCTCCAGGGCTTAACCGAACAGCATTTTTTTCACCGGGCGACGGAACGGCCCGGGCACCACGTTCAGGGCATTGTTCATGGCCTTTTCTACGCGGGCGTCTTTGGTTTGCAGGGCGGCCAGAACGCTGGCGGCCAGTTGCTCCGCCTGGTCGGCGGGCAGGGACTCGATAAAGGCCAGTGCCTCGGCGGGCAGGCCCTTGGCTTTCAAGGTACTGATGGAATCAGACATGGTTCCTCCTTGGGGCTGCCCGTGCCGGTGGGCGGGGGCAGAAAATCGGGGCCGTTACTATGCCAGTATCCCCGGAGGTTGCCATTGCCGAAAAGCCGGGCCGCGCTGGCGCTCAAGAAAGCGGGCGCGGCCTGCAGGCAGGGTCAGGTAACGTCAGGTTGCGTGCTGATAAAGCCCACATTAACGGCACCGGGGCCTAGGGAGCCTCTGAATAACTCCTTGCATGCTCAGCGTGACCTGGAGCGTGCAGCTGTTGTGTCTTGACTCGACGGTAAGGGTGGTTCCCTTTCCTAGAGGCAAGGCGCAGCAGATGTGCGCTCCAGGCCGCGCCCTTCGGGTCTTCCAGGCTGGCCCACACTCGTTGTTGCGCTTTCTCGATGGATGGACATACACGCTTCAAAAGCGCGCCTAGATTGTGAGCCAGCCTGAAAGACTGAGCACGCAAGGAGTTATTCAGAGGCTCCCTGGGTTGACTCCACCGGTGAGGCTCATACCGGTGGTGAGCAATTGCACGTCGTGTTCTGTGGCGCAGGCAGCCAGTTCGCTGAAGCCGGGCAAGTGAGGGATGTGGTTCTGGTCGCCCGCATAGCTGACGCAAATCACCGGTTCTTCCAGGCCCTCGCGAATACAGTGCTGCACATGGCTGAACATCTTGAGGATGGCAGCGTCGTAGCCGCGGACTTTGGCCACGGGGAAGGAGTCGCCATGACGGGCACACAGGATGGGTTTGATATCCAGTGCGCTGCCCAGTTTGGCACTGAGCCAGCTGACGCTCTTGTCACCTTTCTTGCTGGCTCGCTTCTGGACGTAAAAAAGATCGTCCACGACCGCGTAACCCGTTGATAGCGGCACGAGTTCGTTAACACGGTTTCGGATCTCGCTGATGCGCATGCCGGAGCGGATCAGGTTCATGGTGGCGGCTGCCAGAACGCCCTGGCCACAGAACAAGGTGCGGCTGTCGGTGACGCGCAGGGCAAAGGGGCCTTCCACGCCAGCCTGACTGCGTACGGCCTTGTAGTCCTGCAAAATGGCATGGGATGCGCGGGTGGCGTTGTGGAACATGGGGCTGCGGCTGTCTGGCAGGGTTTGTACCAGCGCGTAGTCGTAGCGGGTGACGATCCGTTCCAGAAAAAATTCCCGAAAAGCGTCCACATCCAGCGGGACCGATTCCGCATCATGGCCTTTGTCTAGCCGCTTGTCGGCATAGAAGGCCTGGCGGGTGTCAGGGTTGCGGTCGTCGACCACATGCTCATCACCAATGCGTAAGGTGATGGGTAAAACCTGAATATGGTGTTCTTCAATATAGTGGTCGGGCAGATCGCAGGTCGCGTCCACCACCAATCCGATTTTCATGGTGCTCTCCCGTTGTAGCGTTAAGGTGCGCAATGTGTGCCGTTGTTATTGTTTTGGTCGGCTCTTTTTTGGTGCGCGCAGATATCGTAGCAAGAACGGGATCACAGAAAAGCGTTGCCGCCAGACCGGCGGCAGGTAAGTGGCGACAGAAGACGGGTGTTTAATGCAGGGGTTCCTGGGCAGTGATGAAGCCAACACTGATCGCGCCAGGCCCGATGTTGACCCCACCGGTGAGCCCCATGTGGCTGACCAGTAGTTCCACCCCGTGTTGCTCGGTGGCGGCCTTGAGGGCATCAAAGCCTGGCATCTGGTACACGGCCTCGGGGTCGCCGGCATAACTGACGCAGACAATGGGAGTGAGCAGCCCGTCTTCTACGCAGGCTCGGGCATGCTGGAACATCTTGTCTACCGCTGCATCAAAGCCACGAACCTTCGCGACCGGGAAGGTCTGGTCCTGACGGGCGCAGAGGATGGGTTTGATATCCAGTGCGGAGCCCATCAGGGCACCAACGAAGCCAACACTCTTGTCGCCTTTCTTGCGCGCTCGCTTGTGCACGTAGTAGAGGTCTGGCACTACCGCATAGCCGGTCGTGCACGGGGTTAGATCACTGATGCGCTGGCGGATATCGCCCACTTTCATGCCGCTGTTGATTAGCCGCATGGTTTCGGCAGCCAGCACGCCCTGACCGGCGAACAAGGTCTGGCTGTCACTGACCCGGATGCGAAAGGGCCCTTCCCGGCCGGCGGCTTCGCGGTACTGGCGGTAATCGCCGAGAATCGCATGGGCCGCTTCGGTGGCGTTGTCGAAAATGGGGCTGCGGCTTTTGGGTACCGTTTGCACCAGCGCATAATCGAAGTTGCCGACGGCCTCTTTCAGCAGCAGGGTGCGGATCTGTTCGACGCTGGGCGGTGCGGTTTCGGCATCGTGATTCTTGTCGACTTCGTGGCGAGTATAAAAGTCGCGAGCCCGCTGCGGATCGCGGTCATCCACATAGATTTCCTTGCCGATCCGGATGGGTACCGGCAAGACCAGAATATTGTTGGCATCAATATAGTCTTTGGGCAGATCGCAGCCCGAATCCACAACCAGACCGATTTTCATTGTTATACGCCCTGCTTTGCACAGTGGGTGGGGAGCCGCGGGTGGCTCTCCCGAGCGCGGCTCCGTGTTCTGTCAGATTCACCTTGAGTCTAGAACGGCCGTACTGTTACTGGCGTCTTGTTGCGTATGGGAATGGTGTAGGAATGTTAAGGCGTTATTCGGAGAGTCTATAAAAATCAGGGGCGTCGCGCGACGCCCTGTGATTGCCTGCAAGGCAGAAGACAAAAGCGGGGGCTACTGGATGTTGCCGCCCACTTCCACAATCTTGAGGGTGTTGGTGCCGCCATGGGCGTCGGCGTAGTTGCCTTTGGTTATCAGCACCCGGTCACCGGTTTTTACCACGCCCAGGTTTTCCAGTATGGCGACGGCCTGCCGGTTGACGGTGTCGCTGGGCAGGGCCGTACTGTCGAACGGCACTGCACGCACCCCGCGCAGGATCGCGACCCGGCGCTGGGTGGCGGGGTAAGGCGTAAAGGCAAAGATGGGAATGCCGGAGCGCAGTCGGGACATCAGTCGCGGCGTGTTACCGGTTTCGGTCATGGCGATAATGGCGGCCACGTTGCTGAGCCGGTTGGCCGCCTGCATGGCGGCCATGGCAATCACTTCGTCAATGTTGTCGGCGCTGTTATGGATCGGCCGGTCGCTACGGCGCTCCTGCCAGGTCCGTTCGGCCCCGCGGATGATGCGGTCCATGGCCTGCACGGTTTCTTTGGGGTAATCCCCCACGGCAGTTTCGGCAGAGAGCATCACCGCATCGGTGCCGTCGAGCACCGCGTTGGCCACATCGGAGACTTCCGCACGGGTGGGCTGCGGGCTGTGGATCATGGATTCCATCATCTGGGTGGCGGTGATCACGAAGCGATTGAGCGCACGGGCACGGCGGATAATGTGTTTCTGTACGCCGACCAGTTCGGCATCGCCAATTTCCACGGCCAGATCTCCGCGGGCCACCATGACCCCGTCGGAGGCCTCGATGATGGCATCGAGGGTGTCGTCGTCGGCCACCGCTTCGGCCCGCTCTATCTTGGCAACGATGCCCCCCTGGCCACCGGCGTTGCGGTAGTGCTTGCGGGCTTCTTCCACATCGCGGGCATCCCGGGGAAAGGAGAGCGCCAGATAATCCACTTCCATCTCGGCCGCGGTAATGATGTCGGCAAGGTCTTTCTCGGTCAGGGCGCGGGCGCTGAGGCCTCCCCCTTTGCGGTTAACGCCCTTGTGGTCCGACAGTTCGCCGCCTACCAGTACCGTGCAGCTGACCCGGGTGCCTTCGATGTCGGTGACTTCCAGTTCCAGCAGGCCGTCGTTCAGCAGTAGCACATCGCCGGGCTGGCAATCGTGGGGAAGGGGTGGGTAGCTGACGCCCACCTGTTGCGTGTCGCCGGCATTGTCATCCAGCGCCGTGTCCAGTGCGAAGGCCTGCCCGGTTTGCAGCTGAATGGGGCCATCGCGGAATTTGCCGATGCGAATCTTGGGCCCCTGCAGGTCTGCAAGGATGGCGACATGTTCCTGACGCTTTTCCGCGCAACGGCGAATGGTGCTGGCGGTCTCGCGGTGGGTGTCGGCGCTGCCGTGGGAAAAGTTCAGGCGGAAAACATTCACGCCGGTGGCAATCAGGGTATCGAGCATGGACTCGGGGGAGGAGGCGGGGCCGACAGTGGCCACGATTTTGGTGCGACGTGTCATTCAGCTATCCATTGGCGATTTTTCTGGAGCATAACACGGCTATGCGATGGATCGGTGACAGGGGGCGGTTGGCGAGCGATACGGTGCCAGACAGAAACCACGGCAAGTCGCGAACAAGCCAAACAGAAAGGTTTATCGCGGATGCCCGATTTAAGGCGCTCTCCTGTCCGTAGGAGCGTCGCTGGCGGCGCGATC